>JAJFUH010000148.1 GCA_021372535.1 bacterium | reverse complement strand
AGGCGGAGATTGCTGATGACAATATCCTGGGCGCTGTTGTACTGCACGAAAGCAGTAAGCGAAAGAGATGTGTTCACCATGATCAGACCGCGAAATTGCCCGATGTGGGAGATGAAACGCTGGCTCCGTTCCGGGAACCGGACATGATTGTATTCATATGAACCGCCAACCTCAAGATGCGATGATATGCTCCGGCTGAGACTCGTTTCCATCGAAATACGGCTGCCGTCATAAAATTGCCCGGCATCGATTTCGGTGCTCAACGTAAACAGTCTTCCGCCGGGAGTCGAAAAATTGCCCGAGACGCCGTAAAACTCGTAGGTACCCTCCGGCACAACCGCATCATCGGAAAAGGCGAGCTCTCCGCTCACGGTTTCGTAGTTATAGGTACCGCAGATGTGTCCGTTGCTGCCCGATCTTGTTTGCAGCACCCATCCGGCGCGGGCGTAAAAATACTCGATCGAATCGTCGTCATTCCGTTTGTGCAGGTAGAAATCCTCGTAGACCTGGTGCTGGAAGATACGCGACTGTTTACCGGGATTCCAGCCATACCGGAGGAAATGAATATAGTTCTGCGAGTTCGGATTCTGTTCGAATCCCATACCGGGATTGTAATCTTTGCCCGAATAAGAATAATTAAGGCCGTAAGCCCAGCCGGTATAGCGGTAACGTTCCCAGTGGATGCGTAAATTTGCGGGATCGAGTGAGACAGGATCGTTCTTTGCACCGTCATCGAAGGTCTGCGCCCAGTTGAGTTTGAGATTATCGTCCCCGAAAAGCCTGAAAATACCATCGACGCCATAAGCGGTGTTATAAGAGCCGTCGGCGCCGGTGCGGGAGGTCACGATACCGCCGATATAGGTGTTCGGATTGAGGACACGGCGACGGAGCCGAACAACGCTGAAATTCTCCGAGGGCAGATCGCTGATTTCCTCGGTCTGCATGCTGAGCGCGCCGATATCCCACTGCCCCGCTCTTCCGACAAGCCGCACACCGCCGTAAATCGGCACCTTCCTGCCGTCATGGATGCCTATCTGCCTGCTATAAAAAAGACGGTTCGAGCTATAGAAATTGAACTCGAAATTACTTGCCCGTTCGAGGAAAAACTGCCGCTTTTCGGGGAAAAAAAGCGAATACCGGGTCAGGTTGACCTGCTGGTTGTCGGCTTCGACCTGTGCGAAGTCCGTGTTTACTGTCACATCGAGCGTCAGGTTGTTCGTGAGGCTGTATTTGGCGTCGAATCCCGCTTCGGTTTCCGGATCGTCATCGCGCACATATGCCGTTCCCTCGTCATTGAGCCCGTAATCCTGCCCGATGCCGCCGAGCACATACGGGGTGACATAGAGCGGGTTCGTGCTCCGTATCCCCTCAAACACCACAGGCTGCGCCATCGAGGGTTTCATATGGCTGTTCGCTCCCCAGTCCTGCGGTATCCGCGGATACACGATCATCTCATCTTTCCGGGCTATCCATCTGAACGCCGAAAGACGCATGACGACTTTTCCGTCGCGCTCCTGGAACCGCAGGCTGTGAAACGGAATACGTATCTCGACGAACCACCCCTGATCGTTCACGACCGTCTTGACATCCCAGAAGGTATTCCAGCTCCCGTTCGAACTCACATTGCCGAGGTCGGAGATTGTCTGGTCAAGACGTGATCCGGTCGGTGTCGTGATGAACGCAAGAGCGTTTTCGCTGTCGTTGAATGTATCGATTGCGACACCGAAGCTGTCGCTGTTTTTTGCCGAATCGTCGCGCTTGTAGGTTGTCCCCTGCACCGATGACGGTTCGCGGTCATAGAGCCTTCCGGCGATATACAGGTAATTGTCGTCATAGGCAACAAGCACCTCGGTGCGCTCGGATGGCTGATCCCCGAAATGGGGTATCTGCATGATCATAGGAAGTGTCGTAATGCCGTTCCAGGCCTCCTCTTCGCTCAATCCGTCGAAATTAACCGGAGCTTTGAGGCGGGCAACAACAACGGATTCATATTCGGGGGATACACCCGTGCTGTCTCCGGCAGCCGTTGGAACGAATGCCGGAGACAGAGCGAAAAACATAGAGACAAAGAGGAATAACCGATTCAATTGTATCAGATTGCCGGGAACAGATGCGTTTTTGATACTAATACCTGAGTTACCGATCACCTCATTTCCCTTTCCGGATGTAGATATTGCCATTCACCGTGGTCATCTGGATGTCGGGACCGCCGCCGTTGATTTTCCCGGTAACCGTGTTTCCGAACATCCCTATATTGAATATTCCATAACTGCCGGGTTTCTCGGTATTCACCTGTGTCTTGGTAACCATTTCCATGTCGAAATCGGTATAAATCTCGCCATCGACATTTTTCGCCGTCACCGTCGCTTTCGCAAGGGCGGGAAACGTGATATCGATGTCGCCGTCGACTGTGCTGAACGCCATGGGTTTGTCCTTGTCGACAGCTTTCAGAGTGACCTGGATTTCGCCATCCACCGAGTGTGCGGCGATTCCGCCCGAGATATTGTTGAGTGTTATATCGCCTTCAAGCGTATTGGCTTCAATTTCACCGGTGATTCCGTTTGCCGTTATGTCGCCGTTGAAAAAGGCTCCCAGCGAACTGAATGAACCGATTGTACCTGTACCCGGAGCCGCAGGTACACTCGCCTCTACAGAAGCCTGAATATTTTTCATGAGAGCACCATAAAAATTAATAGAAATCCCTTCGTTTTTCCCGCCGCCTAACTGCAGCGAGGTGTTGAAGGGAACCTGAATGACAAGGTCTGTTTCGTTTTTAAGCGAACGGTTGATCACGATGGCATTGTCTTCCTGGACATTGGTTACGGTCAGGCCGGAGCCGGTGAGACGTTTCATCCCCTTCGCTTTCTCGTCTTCAGGTTTGTTCAGGACATCCTTGACCGTCGATTTTGCCTCGATGATCACATCCTTGCCTTCATAACCGGTAATGGATATATCTCCGCTGCCCGAGACGATTTTAAGAACACCGGGTCTGGCCGGATCGCCGAATTTCACGACAGTCCGGTCGGAAAATTGCTGATCCCCATATACCGGGAAGTAAAACAGTATGGTAATCCATAGTAAATTTAGTATACAAATGCGTGCTTTCATTGTCAACACCTCCGTTATTAAATGATTTTGTCGATACCCATTCGCGCGCGCACTTTAACCGGTTCAATAGTATTTTTATCGTTTGTCAGGTCTCTGAAAACATCGACAGCCTTCTGCTCCTTCAGATTCACGAGCAGATTAATGAGGGCTATCTGAACAAGCGGCGATGTCTGGCTGGAAAGCGACTCGACGAGCCTGGTCCGGACTTGTTCAGACCCGCTGAAACGCTGCAGCGCATCAGTCACGGCCAGCCGGACATTGACGTTCGGATCGGAATTGAGCGTTCGGAAGAGCGCAGACAGAAACTTTTCATCTGGCTCGGTGACAAGACGGCTCATGGAGACACCCTGCAGACGGTCAACCGCGGATGATTGGTTCAGCAGGGAGATTGTAACGAGCTCGCGCATTCCGGCCATCTCTTCCCTGAGCTGCGCTATTTCGCCGTTCTTGTGATTATTGATATTCATCCACTGCCCTATGCCGATGCCGAATATCAGAACCGCGGCAGTGAGTCCGAGCTGATAAACCGGACGGCGCGGCCACCAGTTCCCGAGCCATTCGCTCAGTTTGTCTACCCACGGTTTCCCGGCAGGGGCGTGGCTCATCCCGTAACGGTAAACTTCGAGCATGGAATAAAAACGGGTGCGCACCGAGGAAGCAGGTTCTTCATCGGGAATAATCCCCATGGTTGCCCAGACATGGCTCATGGCTTCAAATTCCCGCCTGCACACGGAGCAATCCGAGATATGTTCATCAAAATGTTTCCTGATGTCAGCATCCAGAGCGCCGCTGAGATATTCAGCGATCAGATTCTGTATCTCTTCACATTTCATGGGTAGTATCACCTGCCAGTCTGAAATAGATAGTGGATAGTTCTTTTACCGCCCGGAAAACCCGGACTTTTACCGCCCCGACAGTACAGCCGAGGATTTTACCGATTTCCTCGTAGCGAAGATTGCCGAAACGGCTCAGGAGAATCACCTCACGCTTATCCTCGTCGAGCTCGGCGAGGGCTTTCCGGACCATATCAACATCATGGTCATGACTGAATTTTTCTTCCGGGTTCGGCATGGTGTCTGCGCAGTGCTCCGCTTCTTCCAACTGAACATGCCGGACGGTATTCTCGCGGTAATAGTCGACACGGGCATTCCGCGCTATCGAAAACATCCATGTATCGAAATTACCGTTGTCAAGGTACGTGTGACGGTATTTGAGCATGCGGAGGAACACATCCTGAACGAGGTCCTCGCTTGCCTGGGTGTTTCCTGTCTGACGGAGGAAAAAATTGTACAGGCGTTTATGGTGTTCCTCGAACAGACTGCCCAGCTTTTCGATGTCGCCCTCGCGGACGGCAAGCATTGTCTCATGATCCGTTGGCACGTCGACTCCTGTTGTTTTTCTTTCTTCACTTATGATAACAGGATTTTTTGAAAAAGGTTACAGGGAAAAGTGTTTATAAGGGACAAAGAGATAAAGAGGCAAAGGCACTAAGAGGAGAATGTAAGATAAGATATTGATTTTTCTTATGAAACTTATAAAAAATGGAAAGACAGTCTGAACTGTTGATCGATGTGATTCGATGATGATAATGATTAAGGGGGCTGTGAAAAAGTATTTTTTCACTTGCCCGGTTATGAAATATGTTGTTTGTTCGCTGTCAAGGGCATGTAAATCGGCACTTCGAGCCGACCCTTGACAGCTTATATCCACACTTACAGATTTTATCACAAGACTTTGAAATAATACCAATAATTCCGTATCTTTTTCATGGTAATCAGTTAATCATAGTCATCAGCGGTTCAGACAATCTCTTAAAATACTTGATTCATCAATCAATCGATGATCCGGAAAGAGGCCGGGGAAGCCATCCTTCCGAATCATCCGCTTCGCGCGGGCGAAAACAGGCGCGAATGTGAACGGAACTGACATATCTCAGGATTTATTCCTTTTCGACGCGGATATCGGCAAATGATGCTTCGAGCTCGATAGTGTCTCTGCCGTCCCCGATAGTGCCTGTAATATTCTGATTGTTCGAGGATGATACATCGACTTTGCCGAAATTGACAAGAACCGGCATGTCGCACTTGAATTTACCGAAGGATGTCGAGGCCGTAATCTTTGCCGAAAGCGATTCCGGCACACTCAGCGTTATGGGAGCATGCGATGTTTTCAGCCTGACAGTTCTCTTTGAACCGGTGTTTTTCTGCAGGACGCCCCGGGCGGTTATACTGCCGTGCTGGTTGACGACGATCACATTACCGCCGACATGGGACGCATTAACCGCACCGAAAGAGTTGTTGACTTCCGCATTTCCTTCGACAAGCTCGATTTCCACCGCGGCGTGCTGGTTATCCACCCTGACATCACCACGGACATTGCCTGCGCTTATCCGCCCGAAACTCGATCTGACCGAAAGACTGTTTTTTATATCCGATACCGTAATGGCGCCATGACCGTTTGTAATACCCGTCATACCGTCTACGGCGGTGCATATGACCTCGCCGAAGGAATTCTTTATATCACAATTCCCCATGATTTTCGAACAGTCGACCTTGCCGTAACCGCCACTTATATCTGCGGTTCCTGCGACATCTTCAATCCTGATGGAGCCAAATTTCGTTTCTGCGGTGAGGTTGCCGGTTATATGAAAGATGTCAAGCGAGCTGTGTTCGTTCCGTATGAGTGTGTTTCCGTCGATGTTGTGCGCAACCAGTGTTCCGAATTTGTTGGTCAGCACCGTTTCGCCCCTGAGATCGTTCGCGGTCAGGTTTCCGAAGCCGTTTTTTATCGAGATTTTTTCCGAAACACCCTGGATATCAACGTTTCCGAAGGAGTTTTGCACATCGAGAACTATATCCCGCGGCACCTCGATTGTGTATGAGATGGAATAATTCTTAACCTTGTCACGGTATTTTTTGTCGGGATATTCCGTTTTGATCGTTACACGGTTCGGTTTTTCATCGACAACCAGTTTCATTTCTTTGAAAAACTCGTCCACAATACCCGTATTTTTGACCGTGATCTTTTTCAAGCCGTCGATGGAAATTCTGCCATCCTGACCGGTGCGGATATCCATGTTTCCGAAACTGTGTTCGAGAATAATCTCCATGCCCGGTTTACAAGGAATGGTCATGGTTATTTTTTCCGTGAAATCGGTACCGGGTATATTGCTTTCCGATGCCATGGCATTGTTCACGATCAGACAATAACCGGCCAGGATAAGAAATGTAATTATCAGTTTTATCGATGTTTTCATGACAGCGCCTCCTTGTATGAGCATTCTTGTTCAACCACTTTCAAAAAGTATATGTGCCTCCGGACATTTCCCGGAGTGTTTCCACCTTTTCCTGATATGCAAGGGCAAGATATTTGCGTGCATTGATATTGTATTCATTTTTCGCGACAGCTTCCCTGCACTGGCCGATATATTCGTCGAGCACGGCGAGTTTCTCACGGTACAGGTCATAGAGCTCGGGATCGATGTTGGCCTTGTTTTGCTCGACAAGACCGGATAATTTGTCTATCGCGGCAAGGTATTCCTGTAGATCGGAAGAGCACA
>JAJFUH010000147.1 GCA_021372535.1 bacterium | reverse complement strand
ATACAAAAAGCGCTGGAACAATTATTTGTGAAAATACCGTGAATACAATTTATGTTATCAACATTTCAACACTTTCAACAAAGAAAAAAGTAACAAAAAAGAAACTACAACTACTGTAAACATTTTTTAGGACTTGACATACGGCGAAGCCGAGGGGGATTATGATAAAGTAGGTATAACGTTGTAGCACATTGTTATTATTGAGATAATGTCAATATTAAGTATTCACATTTTGGCGTTTATACATAATCCGGGTTAAAGGTCTCTGTCCCTCTGTCCCTCTGTCCCTTTCACACTACTTCACGAATTCCACGAGATCATGCTGTTCCAAAAACCTGTAGTATTTAATGAGGTCGAAATTCCGGACAGGGATGCCCGCCTCAAGCTCGCATAACTTCCTGATTTCATTGAGATTCCTCTTTCCATCTACCCACCAGTACGATGACGATGCCCAGTCGTTTGCGGACCACCAGCGCGGCAGGCCCGATACCTCCACCCATTCCTCCGGTGGTATGCCGGACAGTGAAAGCGATACGATTATCGACCGTTTCGGAATAATGGATGCAGCCTCGCGCTCCCAGATGCCGTCAGGCGCTTTATAAGGGATAATCTTTACCGATCCGGCCCTGGCTTCCTCGTTGACTCTCTCCGTAAACTGCTGCGCGAGCAGAGCGCCGTATTCCTTCAGGTCGCTTGCATAACGGTCAAGGTACTGCTGTGCCTGCGCCTTACGGTCAGGGGCGACAAACCGTACGATATTCTCAACAGCTCTGCCTTGCAGACCGGCATAGTAATTGATGATTTCCGTTCCATCGGCGAGCATTTTCCCAAGCTCGGCGCCGTCACGCGCGGTACGGAGGCGTGTATTCAATTCCGTCGATTTGTCCGCGATGACATTCAATCCCCTGCTGAACGTGAGATCGGTCATGAACGGAACCTGATCGAAATCCGCATCGGCGAGGTAATAGAGGTACAGCGCGGCGAGTATACTCATGTCGCGGAGCGAACGAACATCGACCTTTTCGATGGTATCGCTCGAATTGTGGTGGAGCGTTCCTCCCGTCCTCGGATAAATCCAGTTTGTCGGCACCCCGATCATCGGCTCGCAGAAAAACGTGTCCGCCATCTGATAGGGAACTGTCTTGAACAGCCGGTCCGGTTGGTATTTCGAGTAGTATCGGCGTGCGATTTCGGTGATAACGGCATCGGTACAGGTAGGGCAGCAGTTCGGATTCATGACGAGGGTCACCGCCGAGGTCATGAGGTCGTAATCCCCGGCGCCGTCATCGCAGGAAACCGCGGCGACCGTTTTCTTCTGAAGACGTTCGAGATTATGCCCGGCAAATGCAATCGAGCCATAAATCTCAGACCCGATCCATACCCGTATTCCACGACGGGGACGGGGCAATTTTCCCGAGTTGATGAGATCGTTGATCGTACCGACAGCTTCGAGAATCGCGGCAGAGCCGGCGGCGTTGTCGCTCGCGCCCCACTCGTGGTTATGAGCTGACGCCAGCACCTCTTCACCCTCGCTGCCCGATCCGCGAACGAATCCCGTGGTATACGGGAGCGTGTCATCCGTGTAATATCTGCTGTCGACTTTTGCCCGTACTCTGACCTTTTTCCCCTGCCTGATGAGGTTCCTGAGATAATTCGCCTTGTTCTGCGAAATTGAGAACCGGATGTTCTTTTTGCTGTCCGAATCGATCATGAGCCACCCGCCGGGGATGTCGCTCCAGCCGTTGAGCCAGTTGTTTTCGTTCACCGAATCCCTGCTGTGGCCTTCGATCTGGTCGCTCACGATGCCGAGAATCCCATACCGGTCGAGATACCGTTTCAATCCACGCGAATTCGAGGAAACAAGGATGATTTTACCACGGGCATCGAGCGTCTTGAGAAGTTCGGGATTCGAGCGTTCGAGGACAACGAGTTCCGCCTCGATTCCCTCCGGCGGCATCGGAGCGCTCCAGCAGCCGAGCGATGTGGGGTTGTCACGGTAATTGCAGAGATACCGGTATTCGTCCGGCAGGTTCGCAGGTTCGATGACCTCCAGTGTGGCGTCCCGTGCATCCCACCCGAGAGGATTTATCCAGTCCCCGACTCTTGTTACGCCATCGGCGGGGGTTTCGACAAGTTTCGCCTCATCGAAACCGCGTTCCTCCATGATGGTTTTCACTTCTTCGGATGATTTTTTCCACATGGGCAGCGTCGACCATTTGTCGTATTGCCACAACCGCATTGTATAGTCACGTGTCCTTGAACCGGAAATTTCATGGCTCATGACCGAAAGCAGATCATCGAGCTCAGCTGGGTGCACAAACCCGGAATATGCCGGAATCGCCAGTAAAATCATTATAACGGTACGAATAACGCTCTTCATGGGTATCCCCTCTTTTTATGATATACGGGCATTCATTATCCGTCCGGTAACGTATTGATGAATTGATAAACTATTTTTCTTCTTTTCATCAGTATTCAATCTTGTAAATCATGTAAATCATGTCAAAACATGCTTTTTCTTCTTAACCCGGATTACTCATGAAAATATTTAACCACGAAGACACTAAGACACAAACAGATATAACAAATTGTATATAATATCTTTAGTAATTATTAATCGTTCACACAAAAAACATAGAGAAAATCAGCGTTCCATTAAATTCCATGAATTGGTCGGGTTGTATGTCTCTTTTCATCAGTATTCAATCGTGTAAATCATGTAAATCATGTCAAAACATGCTTTTTCTTCTTAATTACCGGATGTCTGACGATATTTTTCACGGTATTTTTCGTAGAGTATTTTCTGACGGTTGTTCAAATCCACATCGCGGCCCTGTATGTAGAGTTTTTCCACGTGTGTGGCGATCTCCAGCGGGTCGCCGTCCGTTACGATGAGTGTGGCGTCCTTCCCTTTCTCGAGCGATCCCACACGGTCACTGACGCCGAGGATTTGGGCCACAGAAAGGGTAACCGCCCTGAGTGCTTCATCTTTGGGAAGACCGTACGCAGCCGCCATGGCAGCATGGTACGGCAGGTTCCGCTCGTTTCCCGCGCCGCTTCCCCCGGCGATGCAGAACCGGACACCCGCATTATACAGCTTCAAAGGCACCGTGAATGGCTCATCATAATCCGAATCCCGGTTGTCCGGAAGGCGCAGAATCGGCGTTACGATCACCGGAACATCTTTCCGCTTCAGCAGTTCTGCCGCACGGGGGGCGTCCGCGCCGCCGATAAGAACAATTTTAATCTGTTCACGGTCTGCCCATTCCACTGCCGAAGTGATTTCCTGCAGGCTGCCTGCAACGACGATAACAGGCAGCTCTCCGCGAAGTACCGGTATCATCGCTTCCCACCGGATATCGGTCTTCAGGAAGGGCACACCCTTTTTTGCCTCCGCATCACGGGCGGTTTTATAGGCTCGGGCTTCCCGGAAAGCCTTTTCGAGCGCATCGAGCTGGTCACGGGTATTCTTACGCTGCTCGTCCCGGGACTGCTGCATCCCGTACGCGGATGTCGCCCTCATGCGGGGCCAGTTGATTATCATGCCCACCGGCGCCTTCAGAGTCATATCCTCCCATGTCCATCCATCGAGCATCAGGAGAGCCGATGTTCCCGATAT
Organism: bacterium; assembly: GCA_021372535.1. Classification (NCBI taxonomy): domain Bacteria; species bacterium. Next base: position 1,829 of record JAJFUH010000147.1, on the reverse strand, counting down.
GAGCCCCCCTGTCGGGGATGTCATCGCCAGGGCGACACCATTGGCGCGAGTCACCGGTATCCTCTCTGAATCGGGATTCACCGCTGTTTCCGCCCGTACATCGGGATTGATTGTTCCGGTCTCACGGAAATCGAGCGTTGCGCGCACCGCATCGATTTCATCCAGCCCGAGCTGAGAATCTGTCTCGATGAGCCCCGGATAAACGTGCTTCCCGCCGATATCGATTCTGAGCGCATCAGAGGGAATCGCGACATTCGTCCCGATTTCGAGGATTTTTCCCTTTTCGAAGAGAATGGTGCCCTGTTCTATAACGCTTCCGCTGACTGTATGGATGGTACCCCCGATGAGTGCTATCGGCTGCTTTTGCGGGGGAGCGGGAACCTGGTCCGATCCCTGCACCGTCATGGCCCATAGTATCCCAGTCATGGCCGCAAGCATCACGGTGATTTTGACTTTTTTTCTCATATGTGTTCATCTCCTTTATTAATATTTTGCGTTATTCAATTTATGCATAGTACTTACGGATGAGATGTTTTTCACGATAGAACGTCATTCCCGTGAAAACAGGAATCCATCATCTCATGCTCATGACAAAGCAATGGTACTACTGGATTCCCAGTTCACTTCGTTCCTGGGAATGACGACCAGCGTACAATACATAAGAGATTATGAACTCATTGAATAACCAAATAATATTATGTCGTTATTATGTTACTTCGGATTCGATGTTTTTTCAGTGTTCTGCTTCTTTTCCGGTTTCTTACCCAGAATTTTCTGGGTAATCGCCGTTTTTTGTTCGGCGGCCTTTTTCCGGAGTTCGCCGTCCTCGGCGCGGTCGAAATACCGCCGCCCGTCGATCCATGTCTGCTCGCACATGGAGTACGTTGACAGCGGAGAGCCGCTCCATATGACAAAATCGGCATCCTTACCCGGCTCGATGCTTCCGGCGCGGTCATTCACACCGAGCTGAATCGCGGGATTGAGGGTGACGAATTTCAGCGCCTCCTCTTCGGGAACATTGCCGTACTTGACCGCTTTCGCGGCTTCGAGATTCATGCGGCGCGCCAGTTCCGTATCATCGGAATTGAAGCTCACGAGCAATCCCTGGTCGCGCATGAGCGCCCCATTGTAGGGAATGGCGTCATAGACCTCGAACTTGTACGCCCACCAGTCGCTGAAGGTGGATGGCATGGTGCCGTGCTTTTTCAACACATCGGCGACTTTATATCCCTCGAGAATATGAATGAGGAACTCGACTTTGAATCCCATGTCATCACCTACGCGTATCAAGGCGAGGATTTCGTCCTGACGGTATGAGTGGCACTGCACCTGACGTTTGCCGTCGAGAATCTCGACAAGCGGTTCAAGGCGCAGGTCCCTTCGCGGCGGTATGGGATTCTTTCCCTCCTTCTTGTCACGTTCGTACACCTGCCATTCCTGACGGTAATCTTTTGCAGCCTGGAATGCATCGCGGAGATACTGTTCGACTCCCATGCGCGTCGCGGGATAACGGGTTGTCGGCGGCCCCTGAACGTTCGAGCGCTTGACATTCTCTCCGAGTGCGAATTTCAGGCCCGGTTTTGCCGTGCCGACAAGCATCTCGTCCGGCAGAGCGCCCCACCGGAGCTTGATAACCGCATTCTGTCCGCCGATCGTGTTCGCCGAGCCGTGAATGATACACGACATGGTCAATCCGCCTGCAAGCTGACGGTAGATATCGATATCGTCGGAATCGATCACATCCCTGATACGGGTCTCGGAGGTCATGGAATGTGTCGCCTCGTTGACACCGCCCCGTAAGGCAAGGTGCGAATGGGCATCAATAAGAC
>JAJFUH010000146.1 GCA_021372535.1 bacterium | reverse complement strand
TTTCGGCATAATTGTTGTCCAGTTCGATATATGCCGATGCCATGCCATTCTGCGGATGGTCGGGGAATGTTATTCCATACCCGCCCTTGCCGAAATCCAGTATGTAAATGTCGATCTCGTCGCCACCGCCGATACCGTCGTCGGATAAAGGCTCTTCGTAACCGAGCTGATTGACTTCAAGATTCCATGCATATTCGAGGTAGACAAGGGTTGAATCGATATAATCGGGGACACCGTTACGGTCGGTGTCGGTCGGAGCCGGTTTGTTGACGCCCGTGGAATCGTAATGTACTCTGAAATGCCCTTCCGAAGAGAGCAGAGAAACCTGCATGACAGGCCTGCCGGCAGTTTTTGCCACTCCTGTCCGAAGCTGTAACAGAAGATCGGGAGTACCGCATTTGATACAAGGGACTGAAGGTTCCGCCTGTATATTCACTGCCGTGAGGAAAATTATGTACAGTAAACCAATTGTCTTTTTTATCATATCCATAATTCATCCAATAATATATTTACCGTTTTTATACTTTTATATCAATATAGTATTTCAGGATACATAGAGCTATCACTTTTTACCTACATTGTACGTTTCATTGTATAAGTTTGTTCCTGTTTTTATGAAAAGATATGGTGTTTCATCGGGATTAATCGATCATACCGCTCCGGTGGATATGTTTACGGCACCGTTGAGAAAATGGACACGGACATGATATATCATGAGACCCTTCACTATGACTGCATGTTCGCCAGAGCAATAATACCATGAACCTGACGGGAAAGCAGTGATGTCCGTTACATATCCCCGGAAAAACGTTAATTGACTTTCACCGGTTTATGAGCCATTTTGGAAGCAGATGAATAAATTGCTAAGGTTTTCTGTAGTAATAAAAGAAACGGAATCTGTGACTGTACCATACACAATTAAACAGCGGAGGCTATACTATGTTTTTTGCCGGCCTGGTTGTTATTATCATTAGTGCCATTTTCATTATTATCGGAAATGCCGCTCATAAAAGAGGGGATTTTCGGGCTTCATCCATCACCCTGTTCGGAAAAATCGGCATTGTGCTCGGAATAATCCTCTTTGCCGGGAGCTGTTTGAGAATTATCGGCCCGGGTGAAGTCGGAGTACTCGACCTCTTCGGAAAAGTATCGGACAGGGAAATCAATTCGGGTGTCAACCTGGTCAATCCCCTGATGCGTGTCCATACATTTTCGATAAAAACAAAGGAAATGCAGGAAACCATGAATGTGCCTTCCCAGGAAGGTCTTCAGGTCGATCTCGATGTTTCGATTCTGTACCGGATCAAACCCGATAATGCTTCGGAAATATTCAGGACGATAGGCCCGCAGTTTGACAGAATCGTGATTCTGCCTTCGTTCAGGAGCGCCGCCCGCACGGTATCGGTGCGCTATGATGCCAAGGCCCTCTATACGGCGGGAAGGGAAATCATAACCCAGGCCCTCTATGAGGATCTTCAGCAGTCTCTCACGGAACGCGGCATTATCATCGAAAAGGTGCTCCTGAGGAGTATCAGGCTTCCCGATATGGTGACCAACGCTATCGAGGAAAAACTCAAAGCCGAACAGGAAGCCCAGAAAATGGTATTCGTGCTCCAGAAAGAGGAACGCGAGGCCGAGCGGAAAAAAATCGAAGCGGTCGGTATCAGCGATGCAAACAAGATTATCGCCCAGGGACTGACTTCGAGCTACATTCAGTGGTATCGTATCGAAATGCTCAAGCAGCTTATCAATTCGCCCAACAATACAATCATCATCATCCCCGATGATCTGAAAAGCGTACCGATGATTCTCAATAAATAACTGCCGGAACAGTATCGGGATCGGGCGTGTGAAAAGATTCTTTTTCACCGCCCTCTTTTATTATAGGCATTATTGCTCCGGCGAATAAATTATGATACCGATATCAGGAATAGATGCCGAAACAAGTTCGGTATAACGTCATCCGATGTCACTGTTAAATAACCGAAGCATTAAATAAGGCTTTACTTTTATATAATTTATTTTTTTCTTTGTACAATCCATTCAATTTACAAATTTACTGGAATACTGTTTTTCGCTTATCGGGTGGGTTTTCGCGGATTTGTATTATCTGACCCTGATGGATAATTATCACTAAATATAGTATTAATAATCTATTATGTCTTTTTGTGCCTTTATGCTTTACGGCGTTTTTTCATTAGTGATCCGGTATAACTTTTACAATGAGACGAAAATGCTGAATTTATATTTCAACGCCGTGTTTTATGAAAGGGAACACGTATGAAAAAGGGGATTTTTACTTTACTTTGCATGTTTTTAGGGATGGAAACATCGGCATGGGCTCAGGTCGAGGATGTCGACTGGGAACGTCATTACGACTGCATGGTGAAAAGCGGGTCGATTGTCGTTGATGGTGTCGGCGATGAATTTGCCTGGCAGCTTGCGCCCGAGGTCGGAGAATTTACGAGATTCCAGAAAAAAGGCGACCTTACCGTCGGTTTCCGGACATGCGCGAAGATGCTCTGGGACGAGGATAATCTCTATATCCTCGTTACCGTGGATGATCCAGATATCTGGAGCACCATGACCATCAGGGACAAGGACTGCCTCTGCCAGGAGGAGACTGTCGAGCTGTTTATCGATCCCGATGGTGATGGCAAGGATTATGCCGAAATCCATATAAACTGTCTCAACACCATCAACGATCTCTGGATTCCGCGGAATGATTTCAAATACCAGGACGGTTCCCCCGTGGACTGGACCGATCTCTATACATGGACGCTTGAAGGAATGCAGCATGCTGTCGTGAATTACGGCACCATAAACAACAGACAGGACACCGATCTCGGCTCTGTTTTCGAGTTCGCTCTGCCCTGGAAAGGTTTCGGAAAAATTGCCGGTTCGGCGAACATTCCTCCGAAACCGGGCGATGTCTGGCGTATCAACATTAACCGTTACGAGCGCTCCCGAACCGGGGACGATAATATCGAGCTGTCAGGATGGTCTCCGCTCAAGCTCTTCTCATACCATGTTCCCGAGCGGTTCGGGTATGTACGGTTCGTTGACAAACACTGATTCCATAGTAATCTGCATAGGACGAATACACCATAATATCGGGTTAAAAAGAGTCGGCTGATTTTATGTGTGATTATGGGAGGATTATGTGCCTCGTTTGATGATAGGAATATCCGGTGTCCGGGGAGTTTACGGGGATGGTTTGACAGAGGAGATAGCACAGCGGTTTGCATGTGTTTTCGGGCAGCTCTACGGTAAAAAGGTTATCGTCGGCAGAGATTCCCGTGTGAGCGGCCCCATTATCACTCAGGCGGTTATCGAAGGACTGACCTGCGCCGGTTCCGATATAATCGATCTTGGGATCGCATCGACGCCGACGACCGAAATGGCTGTGGTCGCCTGTCGCGCCTCGGGAGGAATCATCATCACCGCAAGTCATAATCCCGGCGAATGGAACGGCCTCAAATTTCTCGGGCCGGATGGAATTTTTCTCAACGCTTCACAGGGTGCCGAACTGGTAAAAAAATATGAATCGACATCGCCCGGCGAAGCTGCATCTTCCACCGTATCGTTATCGTCATGGTGTTTTGCGGACGATTACCATATCGAGGCTGTTCTCGATCTCGATGTGATTGACCGTGATCTGATAGCCTCGCGCGGTTTTACGGTATGTGTCGATACGGTTCACGGCGCGGGTGGATCGATCTGTGGCGAGCTGCTCGATCGCCTCGGATGCACGGTTCATGCTCTCTATGCCGAGCCCACCGGTCAGTTTCCCCATGGCGCCGAGCCGGTTGCGGAAAATATCGGCGATCTCTGCTCCTTTGTCAGGGAATGCGACGCTGATGTCGGATTCGCTGTCGATCCCGATGTGGACCGCCTGTCAATCGTCAACGAACGGGGCGAGGCACTCGGTGAGGAATACACACTGGCGCTTGCCGCCGATTACATCATGGATAAGACGGGTAAACCGGCTGCCTGCAACCTTTCGACATCACGTCTGATCGACGATGCTGCCGCCCGGCACGGTTCGGTTGTCTATCGCTCGCCGGTCGGTGAGATCAATGTAGTGGAAACCATGCGCGAATACAGCGCCGCAATAGGAGGCGAGGGAAACGGCGGAGTGATTTTTCCTTCTCTCCATTACGGGCGTGATGCGGTTCTCGGCATGGCGCTCATCCTTCAGATCATGGCTGAGCGGGACAAAACGGTCAGCGCTCTGGCCGATGAGTTCCCCCGCTATTCGATGATCAAGGAAAAAGCTGCCATTTCCGCAAAAGGAACATGGATCGAGCCGCTCAAAGCCGCTTTTGCCGGAGAGAAAATGGATGCCAGGGATGGTATCAAGATCATATTCCCCGTTTCCTGGGTCCATGTTCGCGGGTCCAACACCGAACCGGTGGTAAGGATCATAGCCGAGGCTCCGACTACGGAAGAAGCGAAGGGACTGGTCGATAAAGTGTTCAAGGTGATCGGTCGATAAACACTGTTCCTCCCGAAGTAATGTTCCCATATCAAAAAAAGAATCCGGTTATCCAGTTTGGTAAGCATGAGAACCTTTTTAAATCAAAGTTGATATTTTTTCCCGATAGCATATTATCCCCCCTGCCTGCGGCATCCCCCCTTTTTAAGGGGGGAAAATGGATCGGCTCCCTCTTTGTTTTATAAGGGGGATACGCGAAGCCGAGGGGGATCAATGATGTGTGCTGATTTAACTTGATACCCGGAATATCTTATATTTCTTGACACTGTCATTTTTTTGGCGAAATATATTTACTGATTATTTTTTAAACAACCGGTATGAAGGAGTGATTTATGAAACGTGTGCTTATTTTCGCGCTGATTCTTACGGTAGTGGCTGCATGCGCCGTATATGCGCAGTACGAGCCGAGGAATCTGTTTCTCAACGGCACGATATTCCGTGATGTGACCGATGGGTCGGGGTTCGATCACCAGGGCTGGGGAAAATGCATTGCAATGGGTGACTGGGACAGAGACGGCGACCTTGACATCTACGTGAGCGTGGTCTATTCCTATAACAAGCTGTTCCAGAACGAGGGAAACCTCAAATTCAAGGACATGTCCCGGGTCATGCGTGTCGACGATATTCACGACACCCACGGCATTGTCTGGGCCGATTTCGATAACAACGGCTATCTCGACCTGTTTGTGGCGAACAATCTCGAAGCCCTGACGCAGATACGCGGCGAGACAGACCAGCCCAACTCGTTCTATCTCGGCTATGATGAGGGATTCGTTGAATGCGCTAAAAAGGCCGGTCTCATGGGAGGACCGAATTATTCGTGCGGTGTGACGACCGCCGATGTCAACGGCGACGGTCTGCTCGATATCTATGTTTCCGAGGGCGGGTACCGCAGCGGCATGGACTGCGCCAACTCCCTCTATGTGAACAACGGAGACGGCACGTTCACCGATATCGGTGTGAAGGCCGGTGTCGCCGACCGCGGCAACGGCTACTGCTGCTCCTTCTGCGATTACGACAACGACGGCGATCCCGATCTGTATGTCGGGAACATCAACGACAATCCCAATGAGCCGCTCACCCGCGTCCTCTACCGCAACAACGGAGACGGCACATTCACCGATGTCACAAAAGAGCTCGGGCTTGCCGCGCAGGGCACCAACATCACCTGTTTCTGGGGCGATGTCGACAACGACGGCGACCAGGACCTGTTTCTCGCCAACAGCGCCGGCCCGGTGTACCCCGACAAGAAATGGGGCGCCAACTCGCTGTTCCGCAACAACGGGAACGGCACATTCACCGATGTTTCGCATCAGGCGGGTGTCGACATCGAGACCAATTCCCGCGGCTGCACTATGGGCGATATCGACAATGACGGCGACCTCGACATCATAGTCACCAACAGCTGGTTCGATGCGCTCGTTCTCATCAACGACGGCACGGGGAAATTCACCGAATCCCATGAAAAAACCGGCGGATCGTGGTTTTACGGGCATGGACTGGCGCTCGGCGACCTCGACGGCGACGGCGACCTCGACCTTGTCGGCGGCAACTGGCGCAGGCAGAGCGCAAGCAATCCCGGAAAGTGGTTTCTTTTCGAGAACAAAACGAATAACAAGAACTTCCTGAAAGTCAACCTCGAAGGGACAACCTCGAACCGTTCCGCGGTCATGAGCAAGGTGTGGGTCTACGATGCCGGAAGGGCGAAGGATTCGAAGGCGCTCCGTGGATTCCGTGAGGTGATAGCGGGCAGCGGAACATTCCCCGGCAACCCGCTCCAGCAGCATTTCGGTGTCGACGCGACAAAGAAATACGATGTCGTCGTCAAGTTCCCCTCCGGTAAAGAAGCCATTGAGAAAAACGTTGCGGCTGGACAGACGATAAAGATTGTCGAACCGAAATAAACAGTGGAAATACAGCGGTTGATAAAAGGCATCCTGTTGCGGGGTGCCTTTTTTTTATCTCATATCAAAATGCGTTCAATGAAGTAATAACGTATGCAATAGACCCTGAAATAAATTCAGGGTGACATGAGCGCCGTCATGCTGAACCTGTTTTAGCATTAATAATCAATGAGTTGCTATAGTTACCTGTATGACCACAACTTGGTATAAGCTTATATAACACTATGCGTGAGTTCTGTAGACTGACAGAAATCACACATAAGACATACTACTTATAAAGACTTGTTAGAAAACTGTAAGACTGGCTTGTTATACTCCTGAAGATGCTTCAAAAGCACCTGAAAACTTGCTCGTGATGTTAAAAGAGATCAGAGAATAAAAAGAGTAAGTACACACTCAGTGGAAAAACAAAAAGTATACGAAAAATCGACACTTTTTTCTTGTTTTTTACGAAACATCTGTACATATTAAATTATTAAAGAGTATATTATTTTGTTACACCCCAAAAAGGAGAAATGTAATGAAAAGATTAATGTTTTCATTATTGTTGGTGTTTTCTCTAATGTATGGGTGTCAGCCTCAAGTACAGAAAAATGAGATGAATGAAAACAAAGAAATCCTTTCGGATGCAACAATGATTCAATTTTCTAAGCTTTTTAAAATAGTTGAAAGCATGCAGATTGAATTTAATGTCATTTATAATAACGCTAACTATAAAGACGAAAATGAAAAAAAGAATGCCAAAAAATGGATAAAAGGAAAGGAATTATATTATGAAATTATAAAGATCGATTTTCAATATGCTATGCAAAATAAAAACCCTTCTACATACGCATGGGCAATAAGTCAAGCAGATGGTTTTATGACAGTACCCACATCGGATTTTATGAGATGGGAAAATCTAAAGTATATAGAATATGCTAATCTCTCGCGAGCTGAATCTCTTAACGATGATTTTTTTACGTATGCAATTTCTATTACAAAAGATATAAACTCAGAAGTAGAACTTATATTATAAAATAGGGAACAGAATGCAAAAAATATTTCTCAATGATCTACAAATAATAACTCGTTTTTTTTATCGAACAGGGCGTCGATTACACAAAACACTTTTATTAATACCTAGTCACGAAGATATGCATATTTATGTGTCTTAATAAAGTCTTTTGGATGAGTAGTCTCCAGATATAGACTATTACTCGAGCTCGCATTATTCGAAGCGAAAATGATAATAATATAGAATACCAGAACTCTCCGGTTAAATTGTAATAACAGTTTGAAAAATATGTAAATAGAGCTTTTACCTGCTTGTGGATTGTTTTGAATATGATTGTCACTCCTATTCCCCACCAGAACTAACCCATCGATCCCCTCTCTTTCCAAGAGAGGTGAAGCGCCAGCTAAAATCCGTTTTATCAAAGTGTTATGCGCGGGGTGAGTTTCTATGATTAAAGTTGGCAATTATTATGTTCTAATTCATACAAGAGTTTCTCAATATTTTGACCAGACACAACTGTTCAGACTTTTAAAAACGAATCCGCGTTAATCCGCTCTATCCGTGTAAATCCGCATTACTATTGATTTTTACAAGTTGATCTGATGAAGACACGATTTTATCTTGAATGCTCCCCCTAATAGAATTATATTGAAAACCTCGGAAACACCGGAAAAGCAATAAAATTTCCATAATAATTCATTGTTTTCACAGGTGAGGTATGTTTATGCGCAGCAGAAAGCAATTACTGTCATTAGCCATTCTTATACTCGTAGTGCTCATGTATTCCTGTTCCGGCGATAAGAAGAGCGAGCAGAAAGCTCCGGCGGGAGGAAAGCAGATCGTTATCGCTCAGGAAGGATTCCACGGCTGGAAATCGGCGACGCTTCGGACGACATTTGCTCAGGTCGATGTCGTTCCCGAACTCGGCGGCAAAATTATGGGCTACGACCTACGGGGATTCCAGATTCTCTGGCATGATCCCAAACGCGAGGGTGAGCTGTACAAAACCGAGGGATACGGCTTCGGCGAGAGCTTCTTCAATCCCGGCGGAGCGAAAGTCTGGCCCGCGCCCCAGGGCTGGAGCGGAAAAGACGAGTGGCCGGGACCGCCGGACAACGTGCTGGACGGTTCACCGTACGAATACACGGCGAACGATAAATCCATAACGGTCACAAGCCCCGCCGATACGGGAGAGGGGAGAACCGGGCTCCAGTACACGAATACCTATGCCTTTAAAAATACAAGTTCCCTGCTCGACCTCCATATGACCATGAAAAATGTAGTCCAGCGTCCGGTGAAATGGGGCATCTGGCATCTCGCCACAGTCCCCGTGGACAGGCCCGTAACCGTCTATGCGCCGGTCGACAAGGATGGATGGCATGTTATTTTTGGCGACAAGGACAATCCGCAGTGGCTCGGCGTGGAAAAAGGGATGTTCCGGGCACGGTATGACAAGCGTGTCGGCAAGATCGGCCTGAAAGTCCGCGAGGGATGGGTAGCATGGCACGATGAGCAGAACAACGCCGTCTTTGTCATGATGTTTCCGGTCAAAAAAGGTATCGAGTATCCCGACAACGGGAGCAATGTTGAGATATGGACGAACGGCGCCGGGACATATCGCGCCAATAACCGTGATTTTCAGACCGAATATTCGCCCGATACGGCCAATATGGAGCTCGAGGTCATGGGGCCGCTCACACGGCTGGCTCCCGGAGAGTCCTCCGCGCTCGATGTAACCTGGGGCGCCTGCTTCTGTTCGGGAGTTGTGAAGGTCGTCTCCCATGGCGTTGTTGCTGAGGAACTGCATGTCGAAGACGGTATGGTAAAGGGGAAATTCGGTGTTTTTTACGGCGGGTATCTGCAGGTTGTCTATCTTGATAAAAACGGGAAGCAGAAGGGCTATAAAAACGTTCAGGAGATTTCGCCCCTCAGCGAAGTCATTATCGATCAGGAGTATGATAAAGTTTTATCGTTCGGCAGTGGAATCCGGTATCAGATTCTTCCGTATGGAGAGTCCGTTCCGGGTGTTCTGGGCGAATTGATGTTCAAATAGCGTATCCCCCGTAAAGGGGGAGGATGGTGACGCATGAAATTTTCACGGTTAGCTCTCCGGATACTTTTATGTCTGAGTGTTCTCCTTATCATGTCCTGCGGAACAGGGAAACAGCCGGCCGATAAGACGGGGGAGAATAAATCGGCAGGAAAGCGTCAGGATTTGTATATCGAGGTTTCGGCTCTCAGCGCTGTTTCGTACTTTTACGATCATAAAATGGGATTGCAGCGCGCCGGTGAGGATTTCGGAGTCGAAACCGAATACAAGGGGCCGCCCGACTGGAACATGCAGGCCATGATACAGGCGATAGAACTTGCCGTCGCACGAAAACCCGCCGGAATCATGGTGGTGGGATTCGAGGAATCCCTCAACGATGCTGTGAACAAGGCGGTCGATGCCGGTATCCCCGTAGTGACCCTCGATTCCGACCTTCCCAACTCGAAACGTATCGCCTTTGTTGGTACGGGTAATTACGATGCCGGTTACAGGGGCGGGCTCAAACTCGGCCAGCTTGTCGGCGGCAAAGGGAAAGTTGCGATTCTGACAAAAGTGGGGCAGGATAACCTGGAAAAAAGGGTTCAGGGATACAAGGACGCTCTGGCGACATTTCCGGGAGTGGAAATCGTGCGTGTCGCGGATACGAAGTCCGATGTGGTTCTCAGCGCACAGGCGGCATCGGCTGTGCTTACATCGGTGCCCGATATCGCCGGTTTCGGCTGTGTTGAGGCGGCCGGGCCCGCCGGGGCGGCAACAGCTATCAAGGAAGCGGGTCTGGTCGGTAAGGTGAAAGTTGTCGCCATGGACCGTGACAACGATGTCCTCACCTATATCAGGGACGGCGTCATCGATGCGACCATCGTTCAGCAGACCGCGCTCATGCCTTATTACGGGCTTATGATACTCTATCAGCTCAACCATCATGATATTCCTGTCTCCTCTGACAATACCGCCGCAGAGGTAAGCGGAGTGCCCCGTTATATCGATACCGGTACGATTCTTGTCGACAGGAGCAACTGCGAATATTTCATGAGGTAATCTGTGGGCGGAAAAGAATCGGACGACAGTATCCTGAGGCTTGATGGTATTACCAAGGTCTTTCCCGGCGTCAGAGCTCTGGACGGGGTATCATTCGATATAAGGCGCGGCGAGGTGCATGCCCTCGTGGGCGAAAACGGCGCCGGCAAATCGACGCTCATGCATATCCTCGGCGGCATCTATCCCCCCACATCCGGCCGTATACTCCTCGATGGAGAAGAAGTGCGGTTCCGGAGCGCGCATGATGCCCACCTCAAGGGAATCAGGGTAGTCTATCAGGAACTGTCCGTCGTTCCCAACCTGAGTGTCGCTGAAAATATTTTTGCCAATATCCAGCCGGTGAACCGTTTCGGATTCATACGGCGCGGAGAGCTCAACCGCCGCGCTGCCGATATGATCGCACTGTTCGAGGAAGACATCGATCCGGAAATCCCCGCAGGCGAGCTGACCATCGGCAAACGTCAGGTGGTGGAAATCCTCAAAGCTCTTACGCTTCATCCCCGTGTCATTCTCCTCGATGAGCCGACCTCGTCCCTGACCGGCGTCGAGACGGAAGCCCTCTTCCGCACCATCAGAAAACTGAGGGATAAAAACATTTCGTTTGTGTTCATCTCACATCACCTTCCCGAAATATTCGAGATTGCCGACCGTGTAACTGTCCTCAGGGACGGAATATACCAGGGCACCTGTGACATCGGTTCGGTCACCGAGGATGAGCTTATCAGCCGGATGGTAGGCCGCAGTATCGGTGATATGTTCGGCGGCAGACAGCCATATGGGGGGGAATCCCGTACGGTGATCGAAGTGAACGGTCTTACCCTGGCCGGTGTATTCGAGGATGTGAGTTTTACGGTGAAAGCCGGTGAGATTGTAGGTTTTTCCGGGCTTGTCGGTGCGGGCAGAACCGAGGTTGCGCGGACGGTTTTCGGCCTCGAAAAGCCCGACAGCGGCCGGATAAAACTGAACGGTGAGGATGTCCGGATCGAGTCCGTGAATGATGCGATCTGCCGCGGTATCGGATATCTCACCGAAGACCGAAAACTGCTTGGGCTGTTTCTGTCGCTCCCGGTCGAGTCGAATCTCGTGAGCCCCTCGATAAGGCGTTTCACCTCGCAGCTGGGTATTGTCAACGACCGTGAGATTCATGCATATGCGGAGGAAAAAATACGGCAGTTGAATATTGTGACACCCTCGGTCGGTCAGTCAGTTTATAATCTCTCGGGCGGAAACCAGCAGAAAGTGCTGCTCGGCATGTGGATGGGCATCAATCCCGCCGTGCTTATCGTCGACGAGCCGACGCGGGGTGTGGATGTCGGCGCGAAAGAGGAGATATACCGTCATATTTACGATCTCGCCTCGCGGGGAGCGGGAATTATGCTCATTTCGAGCGATCTCAACGAGATTCTCGGCATGTCCGACCGTATCGTCGTGATGCGGGACGGCTGTATCCAAAAAACGATCGATAAACGTGATGCCACCGAAGAGCTTATCATATCATATGCGCTCGGTGCGGGAGAAGCAGTGGCATGAAAGCAATTATTCGTCTCATCGGAAGGTTCCAGGAGCGGCGCATATTTTTCATTCTTCTCGGTTTCTGGGTGATAATGACGATTTTTTATCCCCGGGAATTTCTCAATCCAGCCGTTCTCAGAGCCACCGTGCTCGCCATGTCATCGATTGCGGTCATCGCTGTCGGGATGACCGTGCTGCTCGTATCCGGCGGATTCGATCTGTCTGTCGGCTCCGTGGTGACATTCAGCGGAGTTACGGCGGCGCTCGTTCTCAAGTCCGGACAGCCATGGATCGTCGCCATGGTTGTGGCGGTTCTCTGCGGAACGCTGATCGGGTTCGGAAACGGATTGATGATTGCGAAGCTCCGCATCAATCCCTTTATTACGACCCTCGGCATGATGATTTTTATCAGAGGGCTTGCAACCATCATCTCCGGGGGAAATAACATCCCGATCATGAACAAGGCATATACCTGGATCGGGCAGGAGACACTCGCCGGTGTGCAGATTCCCATATGGGTGTGTCTCGCGTGTGTCGCCGGGGGAGATTTCATGCTCAGAAAATCGCGGTATTTCCGGCAGAACTATTATATCGGCGGAAATGAGAACGCGGCGGTTCTTTCCGGTATCCCCGTGGCAAAAATAAAGATTCAGAACTATATGCTTTCGGGCGCGCTTGCCGCGATAGCAGGAATACTGCTCAGCGCGCGGCTGGGGAACGGCTCGCTGACCGCGGGCGTCAGCATGGAATTCAAGGTCGTGACCGCCGCGATAATCGGCGGATGCGCTCTGACCGGCGGGAAGGGGACTGTTCTCGGCGCTTTTTTCGGTGCCATGCTCATGGCGACTATCGATTCCGCGATCAATATCATGCCGGTCGATTCGTACTGGCAGGAATTTGTTACGGGAATTGTCCTCATTTTTGCCATAATCGTCGATTCGATCGGCAAGAAAGAATAAACCAGACGGTGCTTCCCGCGTCTAATATAATGAACCGTTTATCGGTAATTGTTAGATCGGATCATTTGGGGAAAAATTTCACGCGAAGACTAAGAGGAGAATAAGTTTAACATATCATATATAACTTATTGATAATATATATGGTTATTAGGATAGATTAATCGCGTTTGGGTTTTAATAAGGAATGAGTATTAGGGAAATGCAGAGGTATTGCGATCACAGTTCAATCAATGTGGCGGGTATCTATGTGCTTGACCTAGAGAAAACAAAGCGGTTGATTTGGAGATTTAAATACATTATTAACAATATTATTTTCAATTATCTACATAAATTGTATATGCAGAGGTTGAAAATGAAAAAAGAAAAAGTTATTCATTGGTTTTTTACTATTATTGCTATATTAATATCAATATTTGGTTATTATTCTAATGTAAAACAGAATGCTAAAATAAATAAAATGAATTTCCAAATAAGATCTATGGAATACAAGCCAAACCTAGTTATCCAAAAGGAACCACTTATTGAGTTTTTTATTCCTAAAATATTACCTGAAAAAACAATTACAACGGATAATCATATAATAGAATTTTTTGTTGAAATAGATTCTTTAAGATTAAAATTGGAGGTTAAGAATGAGGGTAATCATTCTGCAAGATTATGTGCAGTGATTCAGACTGATTCAACCGCCGGTTATACAATGTTAAGAAATATTCTTTTAGATAAAAAATTAAGAAATAGACAATTAAAGTCAGCTATACTTTTCCCTGACTTTTATCAAAATATTGAATTGAAAAATAATCAAACAAAAATATTCGATGAGAAATATCCAATAATACAATTTCCTAAAGATTCTGAGTTTGTCTTGCATTTTTTATATTTGTATACAAACGATATTGGAATACTTTATGATACTTATTATTGGGCTAGATATTCAATAAAAGAAGTCCAATCAGAAAATGATATACCAGAAAATATATATTATAAAACACAAATTATCATAAATATAAAAGACGCTTTTACTGATACAAATTATTTTTATTTGGACTTCATTGATGATAATATTTCAAATAGAATTTATAGTCAGCTTGAATCAGAAGATATTTTTAAGTATTTAAAAAGTCTTGAAATTAAATAAATTTACTGGCTATAGCTTTAATTAAGCAAAGCATTTGACAAAGTGTGAAACTGTTTATATTATTTCCTTTGTGTAATTATTTATAATTTGTAAAAATCCTTGTCCTATCAATTTTTATAAATAGATCGGATTTGAAATCTTTTATGGAAAAAACTACCGGTTATTTTTATTCAGCGCTTGCTGTTCTGCTTTTATGCATTCCCCATCATGCCCGGGGAGACCTTCCCGCAGGAAGATGGATTCATCACGAGCGCCAGACACCTCAATATGACATAACCGCCATTTTCCCCGGTAATGACTGCAAAATCTGGGTTTCCACGCTGAATACGCTCCATGCTTTCGATGGAGAACGCTGGAAAAAATACACGTATGGTGATCAGACCCTCCGTGATCATACACCGTTTTTCCGCGATGAACACGGGCGGTTTTACTTTGAGGATTACGGCGATCTTCTGGTGCTCGATCAGGGGATAATAACACGGTACACGGGGCAGGAGATACGGTATCCGATCATCGCAGCAGCTGACCGTAACGGGATCGTCTACTTCGGTATGTATGACATTACCCTGGGTGGTGTGTATTCCTTCGACGGCACAGCGGTTAAAAAACTGAAGACGGGGCGGACACGATCGCTTGCGGTGGATGCTTCGGGTAAAGTATGGGCGACTGTGATCAATCCCGAAAGCAGCACGATGGGTCTTGTCGTTCTCGATGGCGGGACATGGACCGACCGTTCCGGAGAGATTGCAGCCATTTTGCCGGCAAAGACCAATGAATTAACCGTGCAGGTTGCCACGGATGGCGCTGTGTGGGTCAACAACCTCGGCCGCTATGGGATTTACCGTGACGGTTCCTGGACATTCGGTGATGGTGGGGCAGGACCCATGTTTCTGACTTTTGACAGCTCGGGCAGAATATGGGGATACAAAAACAGTGTACTGTACAGGCTCGATGATTCCGGGAAATGGCAGGTTTCGCGCACAATCGTAAAGGGAATAACGAACCGGCAGAATTTCCTGACCGAAGATTCCGACGGTAAAGTCTGGATTTTTGATTCATTCCGGGTTTTCACTTATTCCGGCGCGGAATGGGTCGAGGTGAAAAACAACCTCGATCTCGCATCCGATACGGTGACATGCATGGTGTACACCGGAGATGGAACACTCATGTGCGGTCATGGATTGAGAGATATACCGGTCGATGAGAGAAAAAACTGCGGGATCAGCGTCTGGAACGGCACTGACTGGCACAGCTTCAATACAGACGGTGATCTTTATCTCTACAATGTCTATCTGCTGAAACGTTCGCCGTATGACGAGATTATCGCTCATACGGATGACGGATTGAAAGTATTCAACGGAAAAGCATGGGCTGCAATCGATACCCTGAAAGCTGTTAATGTGGCCGATGTTGCATGGGATGAGGGCGGGACAATGTGGATCGCTTCGTATGGCGGTCTAATTGAATATAAGGACCCTGCGGTGTATTTTAAGGTCAACCCTAAATGGTTGTACCCCTTCAAGGTCTTTTACAACATGAATTATGATCCTGACGGTGTACTCTATATGCAGACCAATTATGGCGCTATCGTTTCGTATGACGAGGATCGTGAAGAGGTATGGGAGAGCCACGCGAGCAACACGATTTACGACATGGATATTGCCATTGGCAGCGACGGACGTCTCTGGTGTGCCCGTAAAAATAACCTTTCATGGTGGACCAAGTACGATGACTGGAAAGATGTTACCTACCTCAACGGCGGGAGGATGGTCGAGATTGATGAGGAGGAAAGGGTATGGGCCTCGGGTCTGGGAACTACCGGTTATATCGAAGATGACACCTGGCACAGTATCCCGGAACTGCCGTGGGCTGCGGACAGGTTTGCGGCTGACGGTAAAGGACGTTATGTGGTCAATGCTTTCGATGTCAACAGCACAACCAATGAACGATCACAGTTTTACGGGCTCTATGAGTTTTATCCCACACCGGAACATGTTGCGGAAAACAGGAAACCCGAACCGTTTATAACGGCGGGTAACTACCCCAATCCGTTCAATCCCTCCACGACAATTTATTTTGTGCTTCCCGACCCCGGTGAAGTCACCGTTACGGTATATGCTGTTGACGGCCAGAAGGTCCGGACACTCGCATCGGGCCGATTCCCCGCCGGAAGAAGCAGTGTCATGTGGGATTCGCGGTCGGATAACGGTAAAACTTCTGCATCGGGAATCTATTTCTACAGGATTACGACTGACTCTGCGGTAAAAACGGGGAGAATGATGCTTCTTCGATAATATTTTATAAGTATTGATATTATGCTGACTTATTATTCATTGATTCATTTTTCTTCACTCTTCTTATCTGCCTTCTTATCCGGAGACGGACATTATATTGGATGAATCGGTTGACCAGTGATTTTAAAGGGCCGCCCTCTCCTTTTTTCAGGTAACGGTATGCTGCAATACCGACGACACATGCTCCCAGAAAATCAACGATCAGATCGGTCATCGTGTCGACGAGACCGGTTTTCTGCATGTTGAATCCAAAGATGGAATCCATGAAAAATTCGAATATTTCCCAGAGTGCGCCTGCGGCAAGTGAAAAAGAGACGCTGAAAACGGACACCATAAGAGGATTAGCCCTGATACGGTTCGTATAGAGGAAAAAATAGATGATGACAAAGCCGACGAGACCGATCATGATGCCCGAGGATATGTGAAGCGGCAAATCGAACCACCAGAAACGGTTGTAATAATCCCGTACTTCCCCGAGGATAAAATGGAGAAAAATAAACGCCGTTACCGCAAGATCGACCTCGACCGGTAATGTTATCCTGAATCTGTGTTCGATCATCGCAGGGAGTGCGCTGAAAAAAAGAATTACGGCAGCGGAAGTAATAAGAAACAGGTTGAATCTTCTCACGCTCAGGA
The DNA here is from genome assembly GCA_021372535.1 of bacterium. Classification (NCBI taxonomy): domain Bacteria; species bacterium. The sequence goes on along the minus strand of JAJFUH010000146.1, from coordinate 8,017 downwards.
TAATCGTTCCGAGGACAAGAATCTTGAGTCCGTAGGAGATGGTCAATTCAATCCGCTCGGTAGTGCCGAGCGGGGGATGTATCCGAGCATTATCTGCCATGGTGTCATTTTCAGCCGAACAGTTTTTTCGCCATCGAAGCTATGTTTTTTCCCAGCTTTACTGCGCGTTCACGGTCAATGTCAGATGTAGGGGCTTTTTGGGACACAGCGCCGAAATGAACAGGCGGATACCCCTCGGATACACCGCCTGAATAAACGAGCATTCCGAGCACAAGAGCCGCGGCAATCATGGTCATTTCGGCAAAATCGGCTCCGCCTCCGCCCGGCCAGTTCTGTGATGAGAAAAAGCCGGCAAGCTTGCCGCTGAAATCCACCTTGGGAGTATCGAAAAATTTTTTCATCTGCCAGCTGCACGATCCTTCGTAACAGGGGGAGCCGAAAATGACCGCATCTGACTCCTCAATCCATCCATTATCCGGATTATCGATAGACATGGTCTTGACATCGATCCCGCCGACAGAACGAACACCCTCTTCGACAAGTTCCGCCTGCTTTTTCGTATTCCCCGAAACGGAATGATAGATTATCGAAATTTTCATCATTTCTCCATTGATGCTTGTACGTTACATTATTTTTAATCTGGTCTATTCATGAATTATAATGGAATGCGGATTTTAGCGAATATGTTTTTTTTATATCTTTTTTTATACCGACGAATAATTGTCGCTAAAGATAACATTATTAATATATTATGTTACTTTATGCCCTCGTGTCTTCGCGGTAAATCATTTTCATGAATAACCTCCATGGCCACAGATAGTCACACCGAAGGATGAACACTGTATGCAGGCTGCATATGAATTCCCGATTAAAGATTCGGGAATGACGGCGTTACAGGGACACCAGACACCTGGCCGGGGCTTCCCCACAGGAAACCGTCGATGCATTTTCAGATAAATCCGGGTTACATGAGTTCGATAAATAAAACCATGTTATTGCTTCGGCGAATAAATATCGATTCCACTATAAAAATAGATGCCGAATCAAGTTTGGTATGATGTCATCCGATGTCATTGTTTAATCACCGGAGCAATAACAAGCGCGCCATACTATCCATGTAAATCCGGAACCGGAATACGATAATTCCGGCCATCTATTCGATTCGTTCCGATTCGGGAATATGAACGGCAAAAATGGACACCTGGCCATACGAGGTTTTATCGGTCCACGGACCGAATGTTCCGTTCATCTCTATAACCAGCAGCGAGCCGTCCCCGCTCAATTCTATACCGAACGTTCCTCCCGCGACGTAGCCGTATTTCTCATGGTAAAAGGGAGCGAGAAATGCGATCACTTTTTTGACATCGTCCCGGGTATCGTACTGGATTACCGGCGTTCCCCATTTGTGCGCTCTTCCGCTTTCGGAGGGGATATAGTAGATATAACGGCAGCGGGGGCTCATAGCCATGCTTGTGGCGTAAACCCCGGCTTTATCCCAGTTGACACCCACGAGTTCCGTTTTTTCCTCATCGGGGTAAAATTTGAACAGTGTCCCCTGGTAATCGAAACACCAGAAAAACTGTTCCGGTGTGCGGCGCGCGGAATATGTCCGGATGTTGGAACACAGGCCGGTCTCCGGATTGACCGGTACCGTACAGGACAGGCGGGTGAATGTGTTGGTGAACTGGTCGAAACGGAGGAAGGGATATGTATCCTTGTCGGGTTTGAAGTTATGGTCGATTTTCGTATCGGTGCTGTAGACGAACCCGGTTTTTTCATCGAGGAGCATCGACCGTGAATTCCATATCATGCCCGCAGGAGGTTTTCCGCCGTACAGCAGCCTGTCGGTGATTACATTGTATGCCATGAAATTCTTATCGTTTCCGATTGCCATGAGCACACCGGTCTGTTTGTCCACCGAGTAATAGGGCCAGCTGTCACCGAGAAAGGGGATACCATGATATTTCGCCATACCAGTGTAAATATTATAGGTCAGGAGATGTCCCCCGTTGACAAACCCGTGATCGAGATCGTCCGCAGTCACATTACGGCCGAGCCATGTGGCGGCAACGAGCGTGCCATCGGGAAGGATATCCATGCGCCCGTGGATTTTCCCGTCCACATACTGTCCCTTTTTCCATCCGCATACCTTGCCGACATCCACAACTATCCGCTGTTCCTTTAGGGACGGATTGTATTCGGTGATAAACACATGGCCGTCCTTACAGCGATGATCGCCGGTCGCCATGTAAAAACAGCCGTTGGGACCTTTGGTAACCTCTCCCCACTGCGACCACAATCCCTTGTTATCCTCCGGGAAAAAATAAGGAATCTGATGCCGTATCGGCGTAAAATCTATTTCGGGAACCGCTTTTGCCACCTTGAAATTGATAACTCCGGGATATCCATCGGGTATCTTGAGAAACTCCTTCGCAGTATCCGTAACCACTCCCTGGCCATAACGGAGATGCTGCTTGTCCCACTGTTCAACCTCAATTTTACGGTCGGCTTCGGTTGCGGCGAAAATCATGACGGCATTCGCCAGTATGAATCCGGTACCGGCAAACATGAATCCCAACAGCTTTCTTCTGTTCATTAAAGACTCCTCGATCATATGAGTTGTATTATGCAGTAAAATGTATACAAATCCGGGCTGAAAGCAATAATCAATCCGTTGGAATAAAACCATATACAGTCGCGATTACCGTACTCTGTCCGGGACGGCAGCGGTCATTGCCTGCTGAAAATTTTGACGAACTGGGCAAAAAATTTCGGATCGAATTCGCCTTTCATTTCATTCTGCATTATTGCGAGGGCGTTAAACGATGATTTACCCGGTCTATAGGGGCGATGAGAGGTAAGCGCATCGAAAGTATCGGATATTGAACATATTTTGCTGTATGTATGAATGCTGTTTCCCCGTAATCCCGCCGGATAGCCTGTACCATTGTGCCGTTCATGATGCTGCCAGACGATGACTGTGATCTCATCCGAAAGAGCATTGAACTTTTTAAGTATTTTAAAACCCTCTTCAGGATGTTTTTTCATTATTTCCCACTCTTCGCTTGAGAGGGGACCTTTTCTGGTGTTGAAATATTTCGGGATTGTAAATCTGCCGATGTCATGAAGGAACAGACCCGCCGCGATTTCATTCATGTCATGCGAGCTATCGCCCGGGAGTACTTCCCGGGCGAGGCCCAGACCGAAAATGCCCACATTTACGACATGATTGAACAGGTGATGACTCGATGTACTCGATTGTATGAGATAACGGATGGCATTTTCTTCTTTAATGATGAAGTCGACGGTTAATTTGATTGATTCTTTATACTTATTAATTATCTCTTCACCGGGACTGTCGAAGAGTGTCATTGCCTGGGCAATCAACAGGGAATGGATAATTTCGGCTTTACTCGTGGCATTGAGAAGAGGGTCATCGATGATATCGGATATATTTGTTTCCAGATATTTGTAATAACGGCCTCTTTCGCTGTTTTTCACAAAGAGAGCAGATACATTCATTTTGAAGATTTTCGCATGATCCTTTGCGGTATAGTTTTCACCGGCCCTGTGATACAGCTTCATCTCGCCGCTTTCACCTTCGCTGAATATATCGAATGAGCGGATGGTATCGATCCTCAATGTCTGAGGATGTATGGGAAAATGTAATTTGTCCATGTTCTCTGTTTCTTTTTTTTGAGAAGAATATGAAAGTATAAAATATAAATAGTATATTCTTATAATATTCTGCAACAATTACACCTATAAATAATTAACCTTTTTTTTATAATCAAGTCAAATGTATGGTTTTTTAAAAAAAAATTGTTTTTTCTTCAAACAGTATGCCGTAAAAGCCGGAATTATTATAGCGTTTATTACTCGTAAGAGTTTATGAATGTTATATTTAATCTTGTGTTGCGCCTTACGTACCGCGGTATTCTGTGAAAATCCGTCTGATGCGAAAATATGAGCGTTCAATTCACTGTTGAACAAATTTATGAATAATCCCCTGATCAGTAATGATTATAAAAAAGGATGAAAATGTATTTTCAGATAAATACCGGCTGATTCGCACATACATGTTTTTTCGTATCAATCGCCATGTTACGGATTATTTTTTACCGGTATAAAGAAAAAGCCCGGTCAGAATTCCCGGGCTTTTTCGATAAAAAATGTCAAAACTGTTACTTGAGAAGCGTCATCTTCATGGTTTTTGCGAATTCACCAGATTTGACCGTATAGAAGTAAACACCAGCCGAGAATCCGGTCGCATCCCAGATGACCGAATGACTGCCCGAACTCATGAATTCGTTCGCGACAGTCGCTACCTTCTGGCCTGCGACGTTATAGACATCGACAGATACCGTTCCGGCATCGGGAATCGAGAAGCTGATCGTTGTGGTCGGATTGAACGGGTTCGGCGAATTCTGTGCCACCAAAAATGCCTGGGGTGCATTCTCCGCTACATTAACCGAAGACGCGGTTAACGTTCCCTTGAAGGAATCCTGGGCGACATACCATAATGATCTCATCAGGTCGGGATCACCGGCATTATCGCAATAAATACCATCAAAAGCGCTTTCGTTGTCCACAATAAGCTGACCGTATTTGATTGCTGATGCTTCGCCGGGAAACGCGAAATATCCTACACCTGTTCCATCGGGAGCCATGAGTCCCATTGAAACTGCGCCGAGGTCATAGGCTGAAAAAATCGAGAATCCGTTCATGTCAGCTGTATAATCGTATACCCACGGTGCACCGCTTCCGCCGGAGCAGAGCCATGCCAGATCCCCGCGGTCCGGCTCGAAAAACCGGTCTCCCACATAATCGCCATTGCCGTTGTACCAGAGGGTAACATCGTTATCATCTTCCTGGTACGGGTCGAGGCAGTGTTTCATGCAGAAAGACAGACCGGCGCAGTACATTCGCCCGTTCTTGAAATTCGCCATGGTGGGGCCTCCGTGGTACTTGTAGTTCAGAGTAATACCCCGTTCGGCTTCCCTCTGATCCCACCATAACCATGATAAGTCATATGTCCGAAGCAGTGAACCGGTTTCCGTGTCCACATAGTACATGGCTTCGGGATTGTCAACATCAGGGTATGAATTATCGCCGATAACGAGCCAGAGGCTATTGACGTTGTCAGTGATAGGTCCCGCATAACCGCCGGAAGTATTTGCAATCGAGAACATGCCATCTTCACCGAAATCCAACACCTGATCCGACAATCCGTTCGGAACCCATTTGAATTTCATGACATGCTGCATACCGCCCGGTATCACTGCCTTCACGATATAATTCTCGACAAAGAAGTATTGGTGATCGCCCGGCATAAATGCTATTTTCCCGTGATCGTTCCAGCCCATGTATGCAGTGGTTTCAATCAGGGTAGAATCCATGGGATCGCTGCCAAGAATCCATTTTGAACGTGTCTTAATTCCGGGATTGGTTGTACCGTCATATCCCCCGTTTTCTTTCGCTATCTGGGGAATAGCACCGGCCGGTGGATAGTAAATGGGGACTGAAAGAGCGACGTTGTTACTATCATATTCCTGAATAAGTCCCGCCTGGTTCTGCCGTCCGCCGAAAAACTTGCAGACAATCGCCCGGGGCGATACCGAATCGAAACCCCAGAGATAGTACGTATACTCGCCCGAAGGCACCATAGCGCCGTCGCTGTTTTTCCCTGACCACGTGATATTGGCTTTTCCGACAGGAAGAGTCACAGCTTCGGACATATATACACAGGTGTCAATCTTATTGACGTAATGCCATCCGAGATGCCCGTTCTGAACGCCGACTATTTTACCGGCCTGATCCTTCGTATATACGAAGAAAAGCACTGTGGCCGGTTTTCCGGTGACTGTGATGGGAAGTTCCAGTGGTTTCCCGTCAAAATCATATTGCATTGTTTTTGGAGCGTCGAATTTCAACACTGTCGGGCTGAAACCTGCTGCCCACACTGTTCCGCATGTCAGTAACAAAATAAATACCAATACTTTTTTCATTTCATCACTCCTTTTCACTTAATCAAACCGTTAAATAACTCTGCACAAAATGCAATTGGGGAAATATCACCTCCTTTAGTCGATATTTATGAATATGTGAGTAGAATAGGCGGGTATAGTGATATTGCTGAAATTGATATATTTAATATTATTCTAACACTTTTTTAACAATACGTTAATTTAATACGAATGTCAACAGTATTTTTATAGCATCTACAGGTGTTTTACGCATCTGCCCACATTGAAAGAAAAGAATGGGAGGGTGTTAAAAAGACACTTTTCATGCGTTTTTCTGTTTTTTTTTGCGATATTCTGTTTCATATTAAACAACCTCAGACTGCGTATATGCTTTTTATGGGGCTTTCAGATATGTTGTTACGCTTCGATATGAATTCACAGAAAAATACTTGCCTGAAGCATAAATACCTGATATTTTGCACAACAGCGCAGCAGGAGATTGAATTGAATTAATTCCGAAATAACGAGAGAGGAATTATAGAGTCATATTGGAATAATAACCTGCAGTGATAGAAATAGGTACGACTATGACGCGTTCAGTCTTGTATCTTGTTACGATGCTTGTTATTGTTTCCTTCGTATTCTCATGCAGCGACGAAAACCCCGTGAACCCGAGCGATGGCGCCGGAACCGCTGTCATCCAATGCATGGTCGAGCCTGCGAAACCGGCCCGCGCGGACGAACTGAATCCGACAGTCAAGGCGGAAATCTCGTTTTACGATGCCCAGAATGCAACGCTCGTCAAGCAGTCCCTGACGGTGAACGGCAAACACATCACGGGCACGGTGACCGTGAAATCGGGGAGCGGCTATCGCGCCGAGTTGTTCTGTTACGATGCCGACGGCAATGTAACCCACAGCGGCACGGCAACGAATATCACCATAGCAGTCGGCCGGCAGACGACGGTCACGATACTGCTGAAACCCTCCAAACCGGAAACTCCGACAGCCTCGGGCCCGCAGAGCGCCATAACCTCCGGGACCTCGTACACCGTATCGTGGGTTACAGTGAGCCGCGCGCAGTCCTACACCATCGAAGAATCCACGAACAGCACATTTGCCGATTCGACCTCGAAGACGATAGTCGGGACGTCGGACACGTACAAGAACACGGCGGGGACATACTACTACCGTGTGAGGGCGAACAATGCCACGGGGAGCAGCGGCTGGTCGAACACGGTCGTGGTGACGGTGTCCAAAATACAGTACACGCTGACGCTCGCGGTGAACACCGCCGAGTGGGGAACAACGAACCCGTCTGGCGGCGATCATGCGTACGACGAGGGGACAGTGGTGACCGTCACGGCGATCCCGGCCGAAGGTTACCGGTTCGTGAGCTGGACAGGGAGCGTGATGAACGCTACGAACGCGACCACGACGGTGACCGTTACGGGGAACATGACGGTGACCGCGACCTTTGGGAAGATACCGGCGGGACAGTACGCGCTCACGCTCGCGGTGAACACGGAAGGCTGGGGGACGACGAACCCGTCAACCGGTGTCCATACATACGACGATGGGACGGAGGTTACCATAACGGCGATTCCGGCAACGGGCTGCCGGTTCGTGAGCTGGGCGGGGAACGTGACGAACGCCGCGAACGCGACCACGACGGTGACCGTTACGGGGAACATGACGGTGATCGCGAATTTCGAACAGATAACGCTGACCCTCTCGGGAACGGTGACCGGGGCCGACAGTGTCACGGTAACCCTGAGCGGCGACGCGACCGGCAGCCGGACGGTCGGCAGCGGGGGGAGCTATTCGTTCACAGTGGATTACGGCGGGAGCTATACGGTGACGCCATCAAAGGCCGGTTACACCTTTTCGCCGTCGAACTTCACGGTCACTTCACTGACCGCGAACCAGACGCAACATTTTTCCGCAACGCCCATACCGGCGAAAACGTACGTCATATCGGGCATCGTGTCCGGAGCGAACGGGGTCACGGTGACCCTGAACGGCGACAGGACCGAGAGTATCGCGGTCAAC
>JAJFUH010000145.1 GCA_021372535.1 bacterium | reverse complement strand
TGAGAGTTTATATCTATCACCTAAAAAGGAGATTTTCTGTTATAGTGACAGTTATTTGCGATTCTTTTTTTAGTAATTCCTAAAAATTATTACCGGGAATTACCACTATTACTGAGTTCAGATTATTTCAAAGGTTTCAATGGAGTAATAAAAAAACTGGGTACAGCCGGAAAATTGTATAAAAAAATATTGACATTTTAATTTTAATTTAAATAAATAGAGTAAAGCGGCTTTTCTTGCAGAGGGGTGTATAATCATTAGGGGAGGTCTTTTTAACTAACATTATGTAATATAATAAATTAAGGTAATATAGGCCGTATTGTACAGCTTTATCGATCGACTCGATCACATTTGCGTAACTCGGTTTTTCAGGGTTGAATGAGATGGTGCAAATATTTTTTTCCGTCAGTGATTTTAATCTTGACAAAAAAAATATCTTTACTACTTTTATACACCCTTCGTCAACCGGATTTGATTGTATTTATTGTTTAATAATGTGATGTTATGGAGGATGTATGGCAACAACCGCTGATTTCAGAAATGGTTTTACTTTTACGGAAAATGGAGAGTTATTTGCAATAATCGAATTCCAGCATGTTAAACCGGGAAAAGGCGGCGCATTTGTCCGCACGAAACTGCGGAATGTGAAAACAAAGGCGGTGATAGAAAGAACGTACAGGTCGGGGGAGCGTTTTGAGGAAGTGAGACTCGAACGGAGACAATTCGAGTACCTGTATCAGGACGGTGAGTTTTATGTTTTCATGGATAACGAGACTTATGAACAGATACAGATCGACAGTGACCTGATCGGCGACTCGGTGCAGTTTCTGAGTGAGAACATGACATGCGGGCTCCTGTTTCATGACGATACGCCGATAGAGGTTGAGCTGCCTACATTCGTGGAGCTTGAAGTCGTCCATACCGAGCCGGGATTCAAAGGAAATACCGCGTCGAACACCATGAAACAAGCCACACTTTCAACAGGTGCTGTAATCAATGTTCCGCTCTTTATCGATATCGGGAATGTTGTCAAGGTCGATACCCGGAACGGTAACTACATTGAAAGGATCAACAAGTAGTTTCATTGCCTGTTCCGGCGCGGAAGGTTGTGCCGCGAACGTTGATGACAGTGCGCTTCTGTCATGAGATTCTGAGCGACGCATTATCTGAAAGACTGTTTTATTTGTTGTCGTCATCCGATGAGAAAACATGATGAAAAGGAATTGCGGATGGAAGAGAGTTTAAAAGTTCCGAGAGATTTGTTTTACACGAACGATCATACCTGGATTCTCGTTGAAAACGACGAGGGTATTATCGGGATAACGGATTTCGGCCAGCATGAACTTGCCGAGATAGTGTATATTGACCTTCCGGATATTGGTTCGGAGGTTGTCCAGGGTTCTCCGTTCGGTACCATCGAAGCTATGAAGACGGTGGCGGAACTTATCTCCCCGGTTTCGGGAGAGGTTATCGAATTCAACGATACGCTGGAATCCGATCCCCGGCAGGTCAACATGGATCCCTATGGTGACGGCTGGATGATCCGTGTTAAAATGCACGATCCCGATGAGGTGGACAGCCTCCTGACTCCGCAGGACTATATGGTCTACGTTACCGGTGAAGATATTTGATGGACAGGCAAAGTTCTATGGTGAATATTCATCAGAATAATTAATGTAATTATGCTCCGTGTTTGGAATATATATGCGTTCAGGTGATCGCACGATGTGAACCTTATGATTGAATATCCCGGAAAATGAAGCGGTTATTTTTACTGATGAGTATAATTTTACTTGACATAACAATTTTTAAAAGCGTATTTTAATGTCTGTGCGGTTATGTTGTTTTTTCTTGCATTGAAACGGATGTTATTCATGGAATTTTTCGCGATGGTTACAAAATCCCGATACACTGAAGACAAAGTGAGTGAAGGGTGTACCATGCCCATGAAACAGTATTGCTGTTTTTCCCGTATGATTCCCCTGTATTTTACGCTTGCCGCACATCATCGAATTACCTCGTTGCTCGGTCTCGTAGTACTTCTGCTAGTACTGGCGCTATAGCCAGAGGCCGCCTGAACCGTATTTTTCACTCAATAAAAATAAGGTTTATAGGAGCCTCTGGAAACACCAGCAGGTAGAAAGGGTATTTTATATTTTAAAAGGATCGTTTACGAGAAAAATGTTAACCGGAAAGAACGTATACATATTACATAAACGGGCGTGTGAAAAAGATACTTTTTCACAGCACTTATACAAGAGAGGCAGAAAATGCGAAGCGACGATGTAACGAAAGGATATGAAAGAGCTGGGTCACGGTCACTTATGTATGCCACCGGATTCGATCCATCCGAAATCGGGAAGCCCCTCATCGGCATCGCATCGTCTTTTACCGATCTTATTCCCGGTCACACCGGAATGCGCGACCTTGAACGTTTTATTGAAAAGGGTGTTCACACGGGCGGTGGCAGCTCATTTATCTTCGGGATACCGGGTGTGTGTGATGGTATCGCGATGGGGCACAGCGGTATGAAATACAGCCTGTGTACCCGTGAGCTGATTGCCGATTCCATCGAATGTGTCATGATGGCGCACAAACTGGACGGCATGGTGCTCCTCACCAACTGTGATAAAATCACGCCGGGAATGCTTATGGCAGCAGCGCGACTCAATGTTCCCTCCATTGTTGTCACCGCAGGCCCCATGCATTCGGGTATGCGCAACAAACGGCGTCTTTCCCTTGTTGGTGATACCTTTGAAGCCATCGGCCGCTACCGTGAGGGACTCATTGATGAAAACGAGCTTTCCTGTCTCGAGATCGAGGCTTGCCCGGGTCAGGGTTCTTGCCAGGGATTATATACCGCCAACACCATGGCGTGTATCACCGAAACCCTCGGTATGTCGCTCGTCGGATGCGGCACCGCGCTTGCGGGTTTCGCGAAAAAACGGAGAATCGCGTTTCGTTCGGGTATCCGTATCTGCGACCTTGTCAGGCAGAATATACTTCCGCGCGACATCATGACCAGAGCGGCGTTCGAGAATGCGATACGTATCGATATGGCGCTCGGCGGTTCTACCAATACAGTGCTGCATCTGCCCGCGATAGCGCATGAGGCGAAAATCGACCTCTCGCTCGAGCTGTTCGACAGGCTTTCAAAGGATACACCGCATATTACATCGATTCTGCCCGGCGGAGAGCATTTCATGGAAGACCTGGAATATGCCGGTGGAATTCCCGCGGTCATGCATGTTCTCGGTGCGAAATTGCAAGACAATCCGACCTTGACAGGTATGAGCGTCAGGGAGATTCAGAAAGAAAACGAGGTGGTCGATACCGATGTCATCCATGATTTCGATCATGCCTATCACAGGGAGGGCGGTATTGCCATTCTCATGGGATCGCTTTCACCGGATGGTTCTGTGGTCAAGCAGAGCGCCGTTTCCGAAAAAATGATGACATTCAAGGGAAAAGCCCGTGTTTTCGACTCCGAAGAGGACTCTCTCAAGGCGATTTTTGACCGGACGATAAAACCCGGCGATGTCGTTGTCATCAGGTACGAAGGACCGAAAGGCGGCCCCGGCATGCGTGAAATGCTCCAGGGTACTTCGGCTATCACCGGTATGGGATTGAGCGATTCGGTCGCTCTCATTACCGATGGCAGATTCAGCGGCGGCACAAGAGGCCCCTGTATCGGCCACATTTCTCCCGAAGCAATGGAGGGCGGCCCACTGTGTATTGTACGCGATGGGGATGAGATTCTCATCGATATCCCCAACCGCAGGCTCGATCTTCTTATCAGTGAATCGGAAATGAAAAAACGAATGGACTCCTGGACGCCGCCCGAACCAAAGATTAAGGAAGGATATCTCGCACGGTATGCCAGACTGGTTACTTCGGCGGCAACGGGAGCGATTTTTAAAACAGATTGAGGTTATCAATTATGAAAATAAGTGGTTCGGAAATATTTGTCGAATGTTTGAGAAAAGAAAATGTCGAGATTCTCTTCGGATATCCCGGCGGGGTTGTTATTCCCCTGTTTGATAAACTGTACGATGCCCATGATATCCATTTTGTTCTGACACGGCATGAACAGGCGGCCGCCCACGCGGCGGACGGTTATGCCCGCGCCACGGGAAAAACGGGAGTCTGCCTCGCTACATCGGGGCCCGGTGCGACAAATCTGGTTACCGGTATTGCAAATGCCTATATGGATTCTATTCCCATGGTTGCGTTTACCGGACAGGTTCCCATGTCGCTCATCGGAACCGATGCTTTCCAGGAAGCTGATATCACCGGCATTACACGGCCGATTACGAAGCATAACTTCCTGATCAGCGATACGAGCAAGATTGCCTCGACCATCAGCCAGGCGTTTTACATAGCCTCCACGGGCAGGCCGGGCCCGGTGGTCGTCGATCTTCCCAAGGATGTGAGCACCGGTGTCATCGATTTTGAATGGCCGGAGGTTCCCCCGGTGCCGAAAGGCTATAAAATCCCGAAGTACGCCGATACTGCTTGTATCGGGGAAGCGGCCGAGGCGATTCGTGTTTCGAAAAAGCCGCTCATCTATGCCGGAGGCGGAATAATTATCAGCGGTGCCGAAAAAGAGCTGCTTGTTTTCGCCGAGCGGATCAACGCGCCGGTGACGACGACGCTCATGGGGCTCGGCGGATTTCCGGCAAGCCATCCGTACTGGGTCGGTATGCCGGGCATGCACGGGACCTATACGGCGAATATGGCGTTCACCGAATGTGATCTCGTTATTGCGGTCGGCGCACGGTTTGATGACCGTGTGACCGGAAAAATCGAGGGATTTGCCCCCAATGCGAAGATCATTCACATCGATATGGACCCGGCTGCAATAGCGAAAAATGTCGAGGTGGATATTGCTGTTGTCGGCGATGCCAGGGCTATACTCGGGCAGCTTCTCGAAGTTGTCGAACCCCGGGGGCGTAATGGCTGGAACGATTACATCGAAAAAATGAAAAAGACTCATCAGCCCACGTACGACAGGGATTCGGGCATACTGAAACCTCAGTATGTTGTCGAGCAGATTTACGAAGTCACGAAAGGTGAAGCCATTATTACCACGGAAGTTGGCCAGAACCAGATGTTCGCATCATTGTATTACAAGTTTGACAAACCCCGCAGGTTTATCTCCTCGGGAGGTCTCGGAACAATGGGGTACGGTTTTCCTGCGGCGATAGGAGCCCAGTTGGGCAAACCCGACGCTGTTGTGTTCGATATTGCCGGAGACGGTTCCATTCAGATGAACATCCAGGAACTCGCGACCGCGGTTGAGCAGAAACTGCCTGTCAATATTGCGATTCTCAACAACCAGTATCTTGGTATGGTTCGTCAGTGGCAGGAGCTCTTCTATAACAAACGGTACTCGGGTACGTGTATCGAATGCCAGCCGGATTTTGTGAAGCTTGCCGAAGCGTACGGCGCCCATGGAATCCGCGTCGATAAACCGGAGGATGTCCGCGCCGCCATTGAAAAAGCCATTTCGATCGATGGTCCGGTTATACTGGATTTTCATGTTGATCGGGAAGAAAATGTCTGGCCGATGGTTGCTCCTGGTGCTCCGATATCCGATACGATGGAGGGTTTGTTGTCATGAGACATATTATTTCAGTGATTGTTGAAAATAAATTCGGCGTTCTCGCGCGGATCAGCGGTCTGTTTTCGTCCCGCGGTTACAACATCGACAGCTTGACTGTCGGAGAGTCTAACGACCCCTCGGTTTCACGGATGACCATCGTCACACGGGGTGATGACAGCATTCTCGACCAGGTCATGAAGCAGCTCAACAAACTTGTCGATGTCATCGAAGTCACCGATCTTCCCCGTGAGAATTCGGTGCGCCGTGAGCTCTGCCTTATCAAGGTGAAATGCACTGCCGGCACGAGGACCGAGATACTGGAAGTTGCAAATGTGTTCCGCGCCAAAACAATCGATGTCGGGCACAGGTCACTTATGATCCAGATCACCGGCACCGAAGGGAAAATCAATGCGTTTATCAAGCTCATGGAGCCTTTCCAGATCATTGAAATGGCCCGGACGGGAGTGGTTGCAATGATGAGAGAGATGAACGAGACAGCAGGGCAGGAAAACAACGAACAGAACGGACAGTAAAATATTCATAATCAACTTAAACGAGTGGAGGATTACCATGCAGATGTACTATGATAAGGATGCCGACAGGAGTATCCTTCAGAATAAAACGATCGCTATCATGGGCTTTGGATCGCAGGGTCATGCCCAGGCGCAGAATCTGAGGGATTCAGGTTTCAAGGTAATCGTGGCGGAGCTCGAAGGAACGGACAATTTCAAGCTCGCGCAGGAGGTCGGCTTCAAACCCATGACCGCTGCAAAGGCGGCTGAACAGGCCGACATCATCCAGATACTTCTGCCCGATGAATTACAGGCGAGGGTTTATAAAAGCGAAATCGTACAGGGTCTCAAGCCGGGAAAGGCGCTCGTTTTCTCGCACGGATTCAATATCCATTTCGGCCAGATAAAACCGCCGAAAGACATCGATGTATACATGGTGGCCCCCAAGGGTCCCGGCCATCTCCTGCGGCGTGTCTATGAGCAGGGCGGCGGTGTTCCGAGCCTTATTGCGGTGTTTCAGGACTTCACAGGGAAGGCGAAAACGCTTGCCCTGGCACATGCATGCGGAATCGGCGCAGGACGGGCCGGTATCATCGAGACGACGTTCGAGGAAGAAACCGAAACCGACCTTTTCGGCGAGCAGGTTGTACTCTGCGGCGGGCTCACTGAATTGATCAGGGCCGGTTTCGAAACCCTCGTCGAGGCCGGGTACAAACCCGAGATAGCCTATTTTGAATGTCTCCATGAGGTCAAGCTCATCGTCGATCTTATTTATGAAGGCGGCATTGCCAATATGAGGAGCTCGATCAGCGATACCGCCGAGTACGGCGACCTGGTTACCGGTAAGAAGATCATCACCGCGGAAACCCGCGAAGAGATGAAGCGGGTCCTCGCCAGAATCAGGTCGGGTGAGTTCGCCCGTGACTGGATTCTCGAAAATCAGGCCGGCAGACCGATGTACAACGCCCTGAAACGCCACGGTGAAGAGCACCTCATCGAGGAAGTGGGCAAAAAACTCCGCGGCATGATGTCATGGCTCCACAAATAATCGATATGAACAAGGGACAGGCAGGGTGCCTGTCCCTGCAGTAAAAGTGAAAAATCTGTTATTATAAACAGGCAGCAAACGAAAATTTGCACAGAATATAGTTATTTATAATAGCGCCCCGGTGATTGTACAGCGGCATCGGGCGGTATCATGCCGGGCTTGTTCCGGCTCTATTTAAAAAACCCTCGGAAGGAGGTGAGTACCGTGGAACAGCGCTCCGTTGTTCTCGATGAAAGTGACCTTAGTGACCTTAGTGGCCTGGGCAGAAGTGAAATTTTGCCTGATATTGAACTGTTAACAAGGGGGGGCGCTTATCTGTGCTCGCCCCGTAACAAGAGGGAAAAATGTCATGAGTACTGAGAGTAATAAGCGAATCGTGATATTCGATACGACACTCCGTGACGGCGAACAGTCGCCCGGTGCATCGTTGAACGTAAAAGAAAAAGTACAGATTGCGATACAGCTCGAACGTCTCGGTGTGGATGTTATAGAAGCGGGATTTCCCGTATCGTCGCCGGTTCAGTTCGAGGCGGTCGAGGCGTGCAGCGCAGAGATTAAAAATACAGTCGTATGCGGTCTCGCACGTACGCTCGAAAAGGACATTACGAGCGCTTATAACGCCCTGAAACATGCGGCGCATCCGCGGATTCACACGTTTGTCGCCACCTCGCCTATACACATGGAGCATAAGCTCCATAAAACGAAGGATGAGGTGTTCAAGATGGCCGTGGAAGCGGTCAGGCTGGCCCGGAGTTATATGGAAAACGTCGAGTTCAGCGCAGAGGATGCGTTCCGGAGCGATATGGGATTCCTCAGGGAGGTTGTGAGCGCGACCATCGAAGCCGGAGCCGGTACCATCAATATCCCCGATACGGTCGGATATGCGATACCGTCCGAGTTCGGTACATTCATCCGTGATATCATCACGGGCGTACCCAATATCGGCCAGGCGATTATCAGCGTTCACTGCCATAACGATCTCGGTCTCGCGGTGGCGAATTCTGTCATGGCGGTACGAAACGGCGCCCGTCAGGTCGAGGTCGCGGTGAACGGCCTCGGAGAACGTGCCGGGAACGCATCGCTCGAGGAATTCGTCATGTCGGTCAATGTCCGTCGCGATTTTCTCGATTTCGAGATGGGAGTCAACACAAAAGAGATTTACCGGACGAGCCAGCTCGTTTCAAATCTCACCGGCATACGGGTTCAGCCGAACAAGGCCATCGTAGGTGCCAATGCGTTTGCCCATGAATCCGGCATCCATGTGGACGGCCTCCTGAAATCACGATCAACGTACGAGATTATGACCCCGGAGTCGATCGGTCTCACCGACATGAAGATCATACTGGGGCGTCATTCCGGTAAACATGGTTTTAAAAAACGGCTCGATGACCTCGGCTATACGTTATCCGAAAAAGAACTCAATGCCGCGTTCGAACGCTTCCTCATTGTCGCGGACAAGAAAAAAGAGGTGTTCGACGAGGATATCGCGGTCATTGTCGAGGATGAAGTTCACGGCGTCCCCGAATATTACCGTCTCGAGTATTTCCATATAACGAGCGGGTCTTCGACTATTCCGACCTCGACGGTTCGTCTCAGGATCGGCGGTGAAACGAGGCAGCAGTCGGCATGGGGCGATGGTCCTGTGGATGCGACGTACAAAGCCATCAACGCGATTGTGGATTTTCCCATCAGGCTCGGTGAATATTCGCTTCGTGCGGTCACCGAAGGGACAGAGGCCATTGGCGAGGTTTCCCTCAAGATGATGGTGAACGATAATCTGGTCATTATCGGGAGAGGAGCCTCGACCGATATTCTGGAGGCATCGGCAAAAGCGTATGTGGACGGTCTGAACAAGATCAGATTCCGTAATGAAAACCTGAATGCCGGAAACAACAGGGCAAACGGAGAAAAATAATGGGAATGACGATAACTGAAAAGATACTGGCGGCTCACTCTGGACATGACACGGTCAGGCCGGGCGAGCTGATAAATGCAAAGCTCGACATCGTGATGTGCCATGATGTCACCACGCCTCCCGCTATTTCCATGCTCAAAAATCTGGACATGGACAGGGTGTTTGCCCCGGACAGGATAGTGGTTATCCCCGATCATTTTGTCCCCAACAAGGACATACAGAGCGCCGAGCTGGCAAAACGCCTGCGTGAGTGGGTTCGCCTGCACGGTATAAAAAATTACTATGAAGTCGGGGTGAATGGTGTCTGTCACGCCGTTCTGCCCGAGGACGGGTGGGTGCTGCCCGGACGAACGGTTGTCTGCGGAGATTCCCATACCTGTACGCATGGGGCGCTCGGGGCGTTTTCGACGGGCATCGGATCGACCGATCTTGCGGCGGCAATTTATTCCGGTGAGCTCTGGTTCAGGGTTCCCGAAACCATGAAAATCGTGCTCAAGGGCACCCTCGGGAAAGGTGTGTACTCGAAGGATGTCATTCTTGACATAATCCGCCGTATCGGTGTGGATGGCGCTCTCTACATGGCCATGGAATTTACCGGCCCGGTTGTCGACAATCTTTCGGTCGAGGCGCGGTTTACCATGACCAACATGGTGATCGAGGCTGGCGCTAAGAGTGGAATCATCAATCCCGACAGCAAGACCATCGAGTATGTCCGCGAGCGGACCGGTGAGAAATTCACCGTTTACACCTCGGACCCCGATGCCCGGTATGCAGAAACCATCGAGATCGACTGTTCGGGTCTTGAACCCATGGTGGCGTTTCCTCACCTGCCGTCGAACGGTCGTCCCGCAAAGGACGCTGGTGATGTCGCTGTCGACCAGGTCTATATCGGATCGTGCACCAACGGCCGCATCGAGGACCTCCGCATCGCCGCAGGTATTCTCAAGGGCAGGAAAATTTCCGACAGCCTCCGGTGTATTGTGGTTCCCGCGTCGACCAAAATATGGCGTCAGGCCATGAAAGAGGGGCTGTTCGATATTTTCTCCTCGGCTCACTGCGTGGTTTCCGCGCCGACATGCGGCGCATGTCTCGGAGGATACATGGGTATTCTTGCCGATGGCGAAAAATGCCTTTCGACGACAAACAGGAATTTTGTAGGACGTATGGGTTCTCCCCGGAGTGAGGTGTATCTCGGGAGTCCCGCCACAGCCGCGGCGACTGCCATTGCGGGGCGAATAACCGATCCGAGGGAATTTTTATAAGTGAATTTTGTGATCCGGCGGTCAGCTTCAGGACTGTTTCCTCCGTAAGGATGCGCGCGCGTTTGCTGGTTGCCGGTTATACATAAGGAGATAAAGCGATGAAAGGAAATGCACACGTCTATAAGCGTGACCACATAAACACCGATGAGATTATCCCGGCGCGGTATCTGGTGACCGACAGCGAGAGCGAACTTGCCCTCCACGCTATGGAAGACATCGATCAGGCATTTGTGAAAAAGGTGAAGAGGGGAGATGTTATTGTCGCCGGGCACGATTTCGGGTGCGGGTCGTCGAGAGAGCACGCCATCTGGGCGATACGGGGAGCTGGAGTATCGTGCGTGATCGCTGACAGTTTTGCACGGATTTTTTACCGTAATGCGATAAACAACGGTTTCCCGGTCGTCGAGTGCAGGGGGATAACGGAGAGTGTTTCAGACGGCGATGAGCTCGATATACATCTCCGCGAGGGTATTCTGAAAAACCTTACCACCGGCGAGAGCCTTCGGTTCATTCCACTGCCCGATTTCGCCTTCGGAATCGCTGATGCCGGCGGACTGCTTCAGTCGATAAAAAAATAAGTACAAACGCGCTGTACGTATTTATTATATATTAAGACTGTCCGGATTGAGGATTTTATCTGCCCGGTCAGTCTGATGTATGGGTGATTTTTTGCATGTGATAGCGAATAAATACTGAGATGCATTTAAAAATTACAATCATATGTGTGATTTTGGATTTACGATTTTAGATTTATGGTTCAGACTTCTTTTGTACCCTTTCAAATCGTACTTCGTAAATCACCACAATGTTTTTCCATGGAGGATGTGAGTGAAAAAAATTGCGGT
Source organism: bacterium (assembly GCA_021372535.1). Classification (NCBI taxonomy): domain Bacteria; species bacterium. The sequence goes on along the minus strand of JAJFUH010000145.1, from coordinate 1,675 downwards.
TATCGGCGGTGACGGCACCGGGCCGGAAGTAGTGGCTGAAGGGTTGAAATGCCTCAAAGCTGTCGCTGATAAAGTCGGTTTTACCTACGAAACGACGGATTTCGGCTGGGGTGGAGAGCACTATCTCGAAACCGGCGAAATTTTACCGGATAATGCGGCTGAAACACTGAAGAAATTCGATGCTATCCTGCTCGGTGCGATCGGTCATCCGAAGGTCAGGCCCGGTATCCTCGAAAAGGGTATTCTTCTCTCGCTACGGTTTGCGCTCGACCAGTATATCAATTTGCGTCCCGTCAAGCTCTATAAGGGTGTTGAGACACCCCTCGCGGGGAAGGGCCCCGAGGATATCGATTTCGTGGTTGTTCGCGAGAATACCGAGGGTCTTTATGTCGGCACCGGTGGATTCATGAAGAAGGGAACGCCTGATGAGGTTGCGGTGCAGGAATCGGTCAATACCCGCAAGGGTGTGGAGCGCTGCATCAGGTTTGCTTTTGAGCTTGCACGAAAACGTGATAAGAAAAAGACGCTTACGTTGTGCGGAAAGACGAATGTGCTCACCTTTGCATGGGACTTATGGGAGCGGACATTCCATGAGGTCGGAGCGGCGAATTATCCCGATATTACCCGTGAGTATGCCCATGTGGACGCGACCTGCATGTGGATGGTCAAGAATCCGGAATGGTTTGATGTGATTGTCACGGATAACATGTTCGGCGATATCATCACCGATCTCGGCGCGGTCATCCAGGGCGGAATGGGAATCGCCGCCGGCGGCAATCTCAATCCCGAGGGTGTCTCGATGTACGAGCCGATCGGCGGGAGCGCCCCGAAATATACGGGCACGGGAAAAATCAATCCGATGGCGGCAATTTTCAGCGTCCAGATGATGTTCGATCAGCTCGGTGAACAGAAAGCCGCCGATCTGCTCGAACAGGCATGTATAGAGGTTATTGCGACGAAAATGAAAAGCATGGCTGCCGGAAAAATGGGTTTGACGACATCTCAGGTCGGCGATGCCGTCGTCGAAGCCATTGACAGGCTTGCATAGAGGGAATATCGTTGAAAAAAAATGTGATAAAAGCCGGTAATCCCGGATTTTCCGTGTTTCCGTTTGCTCCGAAAAAAGTGGAGATATTTGACTCGACGCTGCGGGACGGTTCACAGGCCGAAGCGATCAGTTTCAGCCTTGAGGACAAGCTCCTGATCGCCGGAAAACTCGACTCGGTCGGGATACCGTATATCGAGGGCGGATGGCCGAATCCAACGAGTCCCAAAGATCTCGAATTTTTCCGGCAGATACGGTCTTGCGGTCTCAGGAATGCGAAAGTAACCGCTTTCGGATCGACACACCGTGCTTCCAGCCGGCCGGACAATGACCCGATTCTTCGGACACTTCTTGATGCCGGTACTGAAATCGTGACCATTTTCGGAAAAAGCTGGAATCTCCATGTCGATGAAGTGTTGAGGATTTCCCTTGACTATAATCTCCGTCTTATCGAAGATTCCGTCCGGTTCCTTGTTTCCGAGGGGAGACGGGTGTTTTTCGATGCCGAGCACTTTTTCGACGGATTCAGGGCGGACAGCGAATACGCATTGAAGACGCTTCATGCCGCTGAAAACGGCGGGGCGGAAATTCTTGTGCTCTGTGATACGAACGGCGGGTCGCTTCCCGAGG
>JAJFUH010000144.1 GCA_021372535.1 bacterium | reverse complement strand
TGAGAGTTTATATCTATCACCTAAAAAGGAGATTTTCTGTTATAGTGACAGTTATTTGCGATTCTTTTTTTAGTAATTCCTAAAAATTATTACCGGGAATTACCACTATTACTGAGTTCAGATTATTTCAAAGGTTTCAATTTATCCGTCCCGATAATCCGGCCAGGCGTTTAAAGTGGACTTTTGCCCCTGTATTTCGTACATTTCAGCACTACAGGGGGGATACGAATGGCGAATATGTTCATTATCATGGGCAGGCTTACCGGGCGGGCGCTCAGCTCCCATGTCATAGACCGTGCCATCAGCACAGCCACCACATATATCGTATCCGAAGTACGTCTTGCCGATATAAAGCTGAAACGCACCATTCTCCGCAGAAAACGTACCCGCCACCTCACTATCCTCGGCAGAACTGTCTATCGCCTTACCCTGCACGATATCGATCCATCTGTCGACGAACGGGTTCTCCGTATTTCGCGGGTGCTCGTTGAAATAGACCGTGAAATCGAAATCGCCGAGCAGGAGCTCGCGCTTCGCATGGAGCAGGAGCGCAGGAAGCGGAATCCTCACTGCGATGAAAAAACATCCTCTCAAGCCTGACCGGGTTTTTGATGGATTCCGACAAAAATGTCGAATATGAAAAATCCCCGTCAAATTGTCATAACAATATGTTTCACAGAGAATTACCTTCGGTTGCCGCCGGTTTTCATACAAAAATGTCGAAGAATTTTCGGATCACACCTTGCATCAGTCGCCCGTGAATGCTTCAATAAGATATTGTTATTATTTATTATAGCCATTTTATACCGGTCATTCTGTTTTTTGGTATGAGTGTTGCTTTTAATATCATTACGGAAAATACGTATATGCGCTCGTACCATGTAGAAGGGGGTAATAATAAATGAACATGAACCGCATAAGCGCCGCCGTTGCCCTGCTCTGTACAGTCGTTTCAGTGTCTCCGCTCCGGGGAGAGTCTTTTCCTCCCATCACTAGTGACGTCACAACCGATTTTGCGGTATATAAACCATATACGGTCACCGTAACACCATCGGTTAAACCTTATACGATATCGTCCGACCTTTCAGAGGTAGCAAACATCGCCGATTTTACGCTCTCGAAGGAGGCTAAGGCCCTTCTTGCCGTCAACGGTTTTGTGGCCGAGGCGAGCCGTTACCGTCAGATATACGATGTATACAATGGATGCGAGAGCAACGGCATCCCGGCATTCGTCACAACGGACGCCTGCCTTCATACCTACCATATCCTCTATGATTACATGCTCCGCATCCTCGAGCTCAGGTTCTTTTTCGCCGATCTCGACGGGCTGACCATGGAGTTGAGAAAAGCTTCCATGGAAATGTACGAATCGGCCGCCGATCCGGAGATCAGGCAGGCGGCGCTCGATAACATCAGCTATTTCTCCGTTCCGTTCGGTCTCCTCCATCCGGAAGCGAGCAGTATAGACGCCAACGCCATCAAGGAAATCAACGCCATATACGAAGGTTCCTCCGGGTATGTGCCCTCGACGCTCATGTATCGTGAGGATTATCCCTATGTGGAGGATTACAGCCAGTACAAACCACGCGGGCATTATACCCGGACAACAGAATTCGAAGAGTATTTCCGGGCGATGATGTGGTACGGCCGTATGACCTTCAGCCTCAACCTGCCTTATGCTAAGCAGGAAGGACTCCGTCATGCCGCCCGTCAGGCGCTCCTCATATCCCGGATGCTCGAAACCGTCACGGTGGATAATGAGGCCGCTTCCGCAGTCTGGGAACGTATCTACGAACCTACCGTATTCTTTGTGGGAAAAACCGACGATATCACATTCAGATCATACATTGAAATCGCACGGGAGGTATTTGGAGAAGATTTCCTCGACCAGTCACCCGATGTACTCGCCGATAACGATAAAATCGACATGTTCATTGCAAAGGCGCTGACCCTCCCCGATCCGAAGATTACGGTGAAAGCGGGCAAGGGTCTGCGATTCATGGGCCAGCGGTTTATCCCTGATTCGTACATCCTCGATCATCTCGTCGAGGAATTCGTCCGGAACCGTTTCATGCCGCGCGGACTCGATGTGATGGCTGTCCTCGGCAGCGAACGTGCCTACGATATTCTCCGCACGGTCTATAAAGACACCGAGTATCCGAAATATATCGACCAGATGGAAGCCCTGCGGAAAGAGTTTCACGGATGTCCTCCCGAAACATGGGCGCAGAACCTCTATTATAACTGGCTCTACACCCTGCTTCCGCTTCTCGATATCAAGGGAGAAGGGTATCCGCCGTTCATGCAGACACCCGCATGGGTGGACAAGGACCTCAACACTGCTCTCGGCTCATGGGCGGAGCTCCGCCACGATACCATACTGTATGCGAAACAGAGCGAAACTCTCGAGGTATCTGCTGAGCCCCCGGTACCGCCGTTCGCCAGAGGATATGTCGAGCCGAACCCGGAGGTATATGCCCGTCTCGTGTCGCTGGCAGGTTACATGAAGACAGGTCTCAATAACAGGGGATTGTACGACAATCTCATATCCGACCGTATCGATCAGTTTCGGAAACTCATGACGGCCCTTACGGAAATCTCGGTCAAGGAGCTCACGAACACCACACCGACGCCTGATGAATACGCTCTTATCTGCAATTTTGGCGGGGCAATAGAAAGCATCGTGACATTTCCGCCGGAATTCTCTGCTCAGTACGAAAACGACGCCGACAAGTACTTGGCGGTTATAGCGGATGTTCACACCGATCCGAACACCAATACCTGTCTCGAAGTCGGTGTCGGTCATCCGCTCACCGTATATGTGATCGCACCGGTCGAGGGAGTTCCCACCCTGACCAAGGGCGCGCTCTTCGCGTACCATGAATTTACCTGGTCTCTCTCGGAGGGAAGGCTTACCGACGAGGAATGGCAGAAGATGCAGAGCAGTTCGGGCGCGCAGGATATGCCGGTCTGGACCGAGAGCTTCAGGAACGGCCCGTCTTCAGCGGGAGTGGAGACCTTTTCCGTCCATGGGAATCCGGGAATGGTAACCGCGGTGGATGAAAAACCTGCACCGGTTGATTTCAACCTCCTTCAGAACACGCCCAATCCGTTCAATCCCTCAACATTGATCACCTTCGATCTTGAAAAGGATGAAACGGTGAAAGTGGCTGTCTACAATCTTTCCGGGCAGGAAGTCGAGGTTCTCCTCGACAGCCGTTTGAACGCGGGCCGTCACACGCTCACATGGGCGCCGGGGGGTCTCGCTTCCGGTGTGTATTTCATCCGTCTTATAACGGGAACTCATGCGGGCACGATCAGAGCGGTGTATCTGAAATAAATCTTCCGCTCAATCAGGATAGTTATCATCTCATAATCCGGGGTCTGTCCGGCGGAACCGTCAGGAAACGATTCGAACTGTGGAACGGTCAGCTGTGACAGCCCCGGATTATTATATAAAGGTGACTTCATAAACTCAGTCTTTCCAATTTTCCCGCCATACAAATGTGTAAAAGAGTATAATTGTACTCTGTCCGCCAATATTTCATTGCTTTTCATGATAAAATCTTTATTCTTGTAAAGCATATTGTTGTCAGTTACAAACACATGCAAATCCCGCTCAAGAGAGTCCCGGATAGGACTTTTGGGTACTTGCCCGGTTTAATCGGGGATTCACTTCCGGGTATGACTGTTATCCGCATACGAGGATGATACGATGAGACTGTTCAAGTATTTGATTTATACCCTTGCCGCCATAGCGGCTGCCGGAGTCCCGATATATGCGGCTGCGGATGATACGGGTGGTGCGGTACGGGATATTGGATCGCGGCTCGAGCTGTTTGTGGACGACTACCTCATCGATACGATGAATGGCGTCCGGACGGTCCTCCACAGCCCGGTTCCCCGTGAGGTTGTAATGGTACACGATGAACCCTGGGAAGGAAGCGGCAGCGGCTATCATACTATCTTTCAGGACGGCGACCTGTACCGCATGTACTACAAGGCATGGAATCTCACGGTGAATGAGGACGGCGTTTCCATACCGCATCCGGTGCTTGCCGCTTATGCGGAAAGCCACGACGGCAAGACATGGGTGAAGCCCGATCTCGGCCTGTTCGAATTTAATGGCTCGAAACACAACAATCTTGTCTGGACAGGCCCCGGCTCCCACGATTTCACACCGTTCAGGGACCCGAATCCGTCATGCGCTCCGGACGCCCTTTATAAAGCTGTCGGCAACGGCGGCAGCGATACCCTTTTGGGATTCAAGTCTCCGGACGGTATTCACTGGTCGCTCATTCAGGACAAGCCCATCATGACCGGTCTGCCGTTCGACACGCAGAACCTCGCATTCTGGGACACGACACGTCGCGAGTATCGTGCCTATGTCCGGGATTTCAATAACGGCGTGCGCGGAATCAAGACCTCTACATCGAAAGATTTCGTTAACTGGACCGAGCCGGTCTGGCTCGAATATCCGGACTCCCCGGAAGAAGCCCTCTACACGAATCAGGTCAAGCCGTACTACCGCGCACCGCACATTTTCATAGGATTTCCGACCCGGTATGTGGACCGCGGCTGGTCGCAGCAGATGAAAGCTCTGCCCGAGACGGATGAGCGTGAGAAACGCTCACTCTCTTCCCTCCGCTATGGCACCGTGGTCACCGAGGGACTGTTCATGACGAGCCGCGACGGCAAAACATTCCACCGCCGGGAGGAAGCGTTCGTCCGTCCCGGCCTTCGGTTCAAGGAGGGATGGACATACGGCGACAATTACATCGCCTGGCATATCGTAACAACCGCCTCGGACATCGAGGGTGCGCCCGACGAGCTTTCGATCTACGCTTCCGAGGGATACTTCAGAGGTTCGAGCAGCAAGCTGAGGCGGTATACGCTGCGTATCGACGGGTTCGTGTCGGTGCAGGCGCCCATGAGCGGGGGCGAACTGGTAACGAAGCCGTTCACGTTCACCGGAAAGCACCTGTTCATGAATTTTTCGACCTCGGCGGCGGGAAGCGTTCGTATAGAGATACAGGATGCGGGCGGCAGACCGGTCGAGGGATTTTCGCTCGACGACTGCCCGGAGTTATTCGGCGACTCGCTGTCGTATATTGTGTTCTGGAACACCGGCGGCGACCTGAGTTCGCTTGCGGGTAAAAAAATCCGCCTGCGATTTGTTATGAAAGACGCGGATTTGTATTCGATACGGTTCCGATAGAAATTTTGTTATTTTTCATCAGTGTAAATCAGTGTTTATCCGTGGAAAATATCCTTTTTCAACAATTTTATAACCACAAACCGGAAATCGACACGTATGAAAATTCTCCTGATCAATACCAACCGTTACCAAAAGCCGCCCGTTCCGCCGCTCGCTCTCGAATATCTTGCGGGTGCGCTGGAGCGGTCGGCCCATGAATACCGTGTTCTCGATCTCTGTTTCGCGGACGATCCGGTCGCCGAACTCGACCGTGAAATCAGCGGATTCAGCCCCGATGTCGCCGGGATAACAGTCCGCAACATCGATACGGTACTTTATAACAACAACGAATTCTTCCTCGACGAAATCAGAACGTTTGTCGGG
>JAJFUH010000143.1 GCA_021372535.1 bacterium | reverse complement strand
GTGAACTCATCAGGGATTACGTGAAGCGCGCCCTGCTCGATGAGATAGTACGAAGCCGCATCGGAGAACGGTCTTCCTATTATGCCGTTTCGCGATACCCCGGTTTCATGAGCCTTCTCGGCACTTACCTCCAGGACATGCGGAGTCTTTCGGATGGCGGCGGTGAGACCGCAATGCCGCCCGATCTCAGGTCGATTGCGGCAGCGTATGAGCTTCTTCTCCGGCGTTATGGACTGACCGATCACGAGGGTGTGATTGCGCTCGTTCTGGAGGATGACAGTATCGGGCGGTTTTGTGAGAGATTCAGCGGTCCGTTCGTTGCGGACGGTTTTTATGACCTCACCGAGCGTCAGCTCGAGTTTTTCGTACGGCTTTTCGGGCAGTTCGGACGATGCGCCGTCACACTCGTGCATGACCCCGTTCGTCCCGGGATGTTTGCCCTGCCTGGACGGCTCCTCGAACAGTATGAACGCCTCGGCGCCCGGATCGTCACTGTCGAATCCCGCCCGGCCGGGAAACCCGACTGTGTGCTCTCGGGATTCATGAACGGGCATTATCCCGAGCCGGCAACGGACGGGGATGTTCGGATCCATACGTTCCGCAGTGAAGATGCCGAGGCCGACTGGATATGCGGTACCGTCCGTTCCCTCATACATGGAGGTGTCTGCACGCCCGGAGATATTCTGATTGTCTCACGGGCTCAGCCGGGATTCGGCAGTCTTCTTCATATTGCGCTGAAACGGCACGGTATCCCGGTAGAGGGTATAATCAGGCGCCCTATGACCAGCCATCCCCTTGTCAGGTTTGTTCTCGATGCTCTCGATGCTTCTGTCAGCGCCGATAATTCACTCATCACTCAGGTAAGGCAGTCGACGTATGCGGGCGACATGGTTTTCACCCGGTCTACGCCTGTCGAGTCGGCTGATGACCGCGGCTGGAGCTGCATGATCGCCGAAACCGATACGCCCGAAGGTTTTGTTTCCAGCCTCAGGCGGATGCTCGAACAGATGAGATTCAGAGAAAATATGCGCCGTTCCCTTCAGGACAGTCAGTCGTGGACAGACCTGATGGTGTATGAGCGGTTGATGGGTGTTCTCGATGAATTCGAAAAACTCTATGCGCCGTTCCGGAAGATGATGAAGGCCGTTGAATTCAATAACCTCCTCCGCGTGTTCCTCGAAACCGTAACAATCCCCGATTGCGTGTCCCCGGGAGGCGGCGTTCTCGCGGCGGGAATAAATACGGCGCGGCACATCAGGCGCAGGGTTGTGTTCATGGCGGGTCTCGACAATTCGTCCTACCCCGTGAGGCACGATACATTCACCCTTCATGGAGAACAGCGCGCCCGGCTGCTCCGTGAACATCACGAACTCGAGGAGGGCATCCTTTTTTACATGGCATGCAAAGGCGCGGAACGCCTCTATTTCACGTTTCCCGGAATCGACGATGAGGGAAACGATGCATCGATGTCGATCTATCTGGAGGATATCCGTGACGGGATTTCCGCATGGAGCCCGCCGGAATTTCACCACACCGTCCCGGGGGCCGCATGGCAGGATGGCGCCGTAAACCTCAGGGGACGGGCGGAAAACATCGTTCGCGCCATAAAAAAAGATACCCGTACGACTGCCCGGTTTCTCGACAGTATCATGAAACAGGATGAAATTCTCGGAACTCGGCTCCGTACGGCTGTGAGGGATTCCGTCGATAGAGCGGCGGGCCGGGATCTGATTCTCAGGGAGAACGGGACTCTCGATAATGTATACCGTGAATGGGGGAATGAACGGGTTTTTTCGGTAACAGCGCTCGAAGACTATCTGTCGTGTCCCGTCGGATTTTTCCTGTCGCGGATACTTGGTCTGGAGATCGAGCTGTATGAGGAGGATGAGGTTGCTCCCGCCGATACCGGCACTCTTATCCATGGAATACTCACCGAGTTTTACACCCGGCGGCGCGAAAAAACGGGGAGAACATCGTTCACGCGCGGAGAGATCGGAGAGTGCAGGACGCTCATGAAGGAGGTCGTCGAGCGCGTGACCGCATCCGATCCGGTCTTTCGGGGCAGGCTCCATCCCGTCGTTTTTATTGCCTGGCGGAAAAATATTCTGGCATGGATGAACATGTTTCTTGAAAAAGAGGCGGAATACTTTGAAACTTCCAAATTCGAGCCCTCATACTTTGAGACAGTGTTCGGCCGTCCCGACCGCAGATCATCCACGGATTACCCGCCGCTTGCTCTGGAGTCCGGCGGGGAACGTATTCTCATCGGGGGCCGGATCGACCGTATCGACTGTGAATCCGCCGCGGAGAGCCGTATGGTCAGGGTCATCGACTATAAAACAGGAACCGGAAATGCCTCTCTCGGCAAGCTGGCCGATGGAACCTCCCTCCAGATACCGCTGTACCTCAAAGCGGCTGTGGAACTCATCGTTCCCGGAAGTATCCCGTTCGATGGAGTGTTTTACACGCTCAGGGAGATGGAGATAAAGGAGTACAGGGAAAACGGGGAGCCGTTGAGGGGCGAAACCTGGATGCCCTATATACGGACCGCGGTCGAGAGCGCCTGCAGAGCCGCTTCCGCCATCCGGTCCGGGCGCTTTGCGGCGGGGTCCGGCACATGTGAGGATTACTGCGGGTTCAGGGCGCTCTGTACCGCCGCGCGCATGATAAAGGAGAAAACGACCGATGCCGATTCGTGATCTCGACACGGAACAGAAGCTTGCCGCAACCACGGACGGCGGAGAGGTTGCCGTTTCCGCCGGAGCCGGGTCGGGCAAAACGAGGCTTCTCGTGGGGAGGTATCTCTATCTCCTTAAAACCATGCACGTTCCCATGTCTTCCATAGTCGCAATCACCTTTACCAATAAAGCCGCGGACCAGATGAAAGCCCGCATCGCACAAAAGGCCCGCGAGCTTGCCCTTGAGGGAGCGAACGACAGCGCCTTCTGGCTCGATATTGCCGCCCGTGTCCATACCGCGCCGATATCCACCATTCATTCGTTCTGTAACTCCATACTGCGGAATTACCCTATCGATGCGGGGATCGATCCGCTTTTTACGGTTATCGACGAAACATCGCTGGCCGAAATGTCCGGACAGGTCATAAACAGTTTCTTCAAAGAACGCCTCGAAGCCGAACCGGAGCGTCTCGACCTTCTTATCCGCACATTCGGCGTACGCGGCTACAAGCGGCTTCTCAGGATTCTTCTCGGTGACCGCGCCCGCATCATCAAGTACCTTGATGGCGGCGATGATCATGATCCGGGAGCGCTTGAATCCATGTACCGGAATCACATTTCCGGTCTGCTGCAGCGTTACAACAGGACACTCCATGATTTTCATGTGCTCCGTCCCGGCGGCGACAGTCTGTCTCCTGTGCTCGATGATCTTTTCACCGGTCTTGAGTCAATCTGCGCAATGATGGAACAGGATACCGTCGACCCGGATGCCATACGGAGGCTGATCGAAACGGTCATGCCCATCGGGAACAGGGGTTCCGCCCGGAAATGGGGCGAGCATGGCATTTCCCCGAAAGCAGTCCGCGATGGAATGAAGGAATGCATCGGTTTTCTCGAATGGATGATCTCTTTTTACGACTACGAGAAAGGGAGCACTTCGCTCGTTGTATCCGCGCTTCTCGATGAATACACGCTTCTCGAACGGTATTTCCTGGATCGTAAGAAAAGCAGATCGTTCCTCGATCACGACGATACCCTCATCGAGACATGGCGCCTGCTCAGGAATAACGTAACCGTTTCCCGAACGCTGTCGCGAATATACCGTCACATCCTTGTCGACGAGTTTCAGGACACCGACGGAATCCAGATGGACATTATCAGGATGATCTCCGGCAATGCCGCCGCGACACTCTTTACGGTCGGCGATCCCAAGCAGTCGATTTACCGGTTCAGGGGAGCCGATGTAACCATATTCAACGAATTCGTCGCGAGGCCCAATGTCGATTTCAAATCTCTGAAGCTCAATTACCGGAGCTCTCCCGCGGTTGTGAACTTTGTCAACCATGTGTTCGGTCGCATCATGGGTGTTGACGATCCCGAGCGCACGTATGAAGCCGTATACCGTGAAATGAAGTCCTATCGCAGGAACTCTAACGGTTCGGCGGAGGTGGAAATGGCAGTCTTCGATGCGGAAAACGCCGATGCCCGCAGAACGGCGGAAGCCGGTTTCATCGCCCGCCGCGCCGCTGAATTAAAGGAGAAGTACGGATATTCGTACGGGCAGATGGCGGTTCTTCTCAGGAAGGGCACGCAGTCGTCTTTCTATGAGGAGGCTTTCCTCGCTCATGGCATATCGCATGTGAATCTTACCCGGGGGAATCCGTTTACCGCCCCCGAGGCATACGATATCGCCAATCTCCTTGCGTGGCTCTGCGATCCCGGGGATCCCGTTCACTTTACCGGGCTGCTCCTGTCGCCGTTTTTCAGCGTTTCCGGTGACTTTCTCTACGATTTACGGCGGGAAGCGGGAAAGGAAACACCGATGCCCTTGTTTTTCATGACGCGGGGAAATAAAGATGGCAGCGGCTCCTCTGCCGGTGTTATCCGTGATGTTCTCGCCGGTCTCCTTGCCGTCCGCGACCGGGTCACTATCCGTGAAATCCTCGAAAAGGCGTTCGACGAGACCGGATACACCCTGACCCTTCTTGCCGACCCTCTGAGGGGAGAATATTCCCTGGCCATACTCGATCATATCCTTTCGGCGGCGGACACGTTCGAAGCCAGGGGAGGAACCCTCCGGGAATTCTCGAATCTCCTCCTGAACGGTGAGATGATGACCGAAAGCCATGTGTCGATCGAAACCGACCGTGACGCTCTCACCATTATCTCGATACACAAGGCCAAAGGGATGGAGTGGAACGTTGTTTTCCTCGCCGATATATCGAGCAGGCCCAGTAATGCTTCACCCCCGTTCCTCGTTCATGATTCGCTCGGCCCCGGTTTCGATATGCGGAGCGCCTGCGGGAAAAGCATCAGGACATTCGTCAAAAACATCTCGCTTGCGGAAGAGAAGGCAAAAGACATCGCCGAGAGCAAACGCCTCTTTTACGTGGGGTGTACACGCGCCTGCGATCATCTTATTCTCTCGGGCGGGAAGCCTTCGAAAACACCGGACGACATATTCGAAAAGGACAACTGGATGGGCTGGCTCCATACGGCGCTCTCCATTTCACCTGACGGCGAATGGTCGCAGGATACGCCCCGGGAGATGTTCTCATACTTGCGGAATCCCGGCGGGAGCGGGAATGGTGGCATAGACCGGGATGACCGGATCATGGGGGATTTACTGCACGATGATATATCGGTATCGGGCAGCGCTGATGGTGCAATCCCGCAGGAAATCGACCGGAAGGTCGGCGAACTGCTCGCGCCCATACCCGAAATCGCCGTATCGAGGAAACCGGAAACCATAAGCCCGACACAGATAACCGATTACCGTGAATGCCGCGCGCGGTATTTTTTCAGGCTTTACGGGCGCATGTACGGCGCAGATCCGGGGATTTCACGGGATTTCGGTGAACGGTTCGGGGACGGCGAGAGCGAGAATTTCGGTATGCGGTATGGGCAACTCGCCCACGAAGTCCTCGAAGGCTGGGATTTCAACGATGAGGAGCAGTCCCTTCTTCGGGTGGACATGTTCGGGAAGGATGAGACGGAAGTCTTACGGGAGAAGCTCAGGGAGAGTCTGCGGGTTTTTGCCGGAACGGAGCTCTATGGCCGGATTCGGTCATCTGCTGTAGTAAGACGTGAGGAGCCATTCGTCTTTGTCCATGACGATGTTCTCGTGCGCGGGACGATCGATATTCTCTTCAGGTCGGGTGACACATGGCGGATTGTCGATTACAAGACCAACAGAAAACTGCCGGACGACGGTGACAGGGTCGCATTAGAACGATACCGTCTCCAGCTTGGGATATATGCGCTTGCGCTCCGCCGGGCGGAATATGTCATCCCCGACCGGCTTGTGCTCTATTTCCTCTCTCACGGCGTCGCCCGTGAAATTCCCTGTGATGAGGCCATGCTCGGCGAGATTTCCGATGTTCTCACGGAAACGATCGCGTCCATAACTGCCGGCAATGATACCCCAAGACCATCGGAAAGCTGCGCAATGTGCCCATTTAGCTCTCTGTGCAGTGATCGATAGCCGAAGGCGTTTAATTTTTGACTCGTTGGATTTAAATATCAGTATATTTTGTATAGAAAAAATATTTATATTAGTCGCTTACTATTGTTTTTTGTTACAAAAAATATTCTCTCGAAATTTTTGCATATAATTCAAGCGATTTATGAAATATTGATTTAAAATCTTGAAAATTTTAAAAATATATTGACAACATACCAATAATGGTATATTTTATGAATGGAATTAAATTACTTGGTCATCCATCCGTTGGTGATTTGATTATAAAATTATCTCAAAAAGACAAAAAAACTGCCACCAGATTATACTCTCTTATAAAATGGTTGGAACTCGATCCAACCGGCAAAACAATCACTAATATTAATGTTTGTCCTGTTAGAACGTTATCACAGAGAATATAAATTAATCAGACATAAAATCATGCGAGGCAAGCTTATTCCGTGGGAAGATTCGGATATATCAACTCATTTCAGGATTATTTACTTTTTTGACACTGAATTAGGGGACAATGTCTATTTGTATCTTGCATACTATTTTTGGAACAGCGACCCAGGATGGAAAGATATAGTATTGAAAAGGTACATAGAGTATATCTACAGCTTACAGAAAATATATTTATCAGGTGAGATGCCTATCTGGAGATCGCCATGAAAAATATCCCGTCAAATATTTATGTAAATTATGCAACTGGGGCCGTAGCAGCAATTTCTATCATCGCAACTCCATCATATGGGGTAAAAGCAACGACAATTATCAATGCTACAACAGCAACATCCGATTTTCCAACAATATCGGTTAACTATATTATTCCACAATCACTGATGGGACAGGAACTTGATAATGTTTTATTCTCTGATCCTGAATTCAAGCAGTATTTCGATGATTTTAATAAAGAACTTATTCAAGACATTGATAGTCAATACCATAAAGGTACAATAAGCGCCATAAAATATTATAGGATGAAAGCAGGATTGACACAATATGAGCTCGCAAAAATAATCGGTGATTCTCAATCCCATATTAGTAGATGGGAAAACATAAAGAGACCTAATATATCTTCAAAAAATCTTTCCGCGATTGCAAAAGCACTGAATGTTCCGATGGAGGAACTCCTTAATGGCTATCGAGATAAATAAATTCATACTCTGTGATGACATCCGTATTGAAAAAAATGACAAACTGTTTATCATCGGAATGTATGGAGATGATAGAATAATTGTTCATAGTGAATTTCCCTATATTCATCCAATGTTATCTTTTTTTGTAAAGATTACCGGAGAAATAAAAGAAGGCAAAATTCACTATCGAATCATTGATCCGGAAGGAGAAGTTGCTCTTGAAGTACCACCGCAGATTATTAACAAACAATATAAGGGAGCAAATCTTACAGCAGGGATAGTACAATTTATATTTAAATGCCCCGGTGAGTATAAACTTTCAATATTATTAGGAACAGAACAGATTTACTTACCTTTTTTTGTCGAACAACATCCTAAAAAACAGAAATAACCGCGTTACTGCAATCCATGGATAAGCGTGGTGCATTCGCGGAATCCGGCAGGCCTTTAAAATACCGGGTCCGGATAACCATTTCATTTCAATACTCTGTCAACTCAGGCCTTCAGCCACCGGTCAAACCAGTTGAAAGCTTCCTCCTGCATCGGGACATCGAATTTGTGTTCTCCCGGATAATACGAACAGTGGTACCGGTCGTCCGCACCGGCTCTGGTGTAGACCTCCCTGAGGATTGAATCCGCCCGTTTCATCTCCGGAAGCGTGTACAGGAAGTCGTCGCTGTCATTGAGCACCAGGGTAGGGGATGGCACGCGAAGCCCCAGAATCTCGGGGAAATCGAGCTCATGCGGCAGTATCGGCACATAGGTCATCCATGTATGGGTGAACGATTTGTTGAGAAGAAAATCCTTCCATGTCGTCATGAATCCCACACACACGGCGCACTTGATCCTTGAATCCAGGCCGCCCATGAATACCGTCCGCATCCCTCCTCCCGAAAGCCCCCCGCACCCGATTCGGTCCGCATCGACATCGTCACGGGCGCATAGAATATCGAGCGCCTTCCTGTCTTCGGCAAAGAATACTCCCGGCCATGTCGTTCCCGCGCAAAACAGCGATTTAGCCATTACCGATTCGTGATCGGAAGACCATTGGTTGTATGCCGTGATGTTGTCCGGATTTTCGGGATTATCGTCGGTCAGTCCCTGACGCACCGGCTCAGGCACATCCCCCGGCATCACACGACGGCTCCCGAAGGGAAAGGCATCGGATACCAGCACAACATAACCGCGCCGTGCAATTTCATTGGCCCATGCCCGATCGCCGTAATATTCGTGCTGATGTTCCTCGATCAGGGGATGCAGCTTCTCTGTTGTCCGTATGATTTTACGTGTGCCGAAGTATTTTTTCCCGCCGTGGTCATGAAAAGCCAGGATTCCCGGTAATCGTCCTTTGGCATTCATCGGTTTGAGCACGATGGCTTCCGTCGGGCGGCCGTAAGGCAGCTGCCACGAAAGTTCTTCCACATATAGACCGTCAAAGGAGTATTTGTTGCGAACTGTGACCTTGGGTAATCCTCCGATATCGGGAATGGCAAGCCGCCCTTCGAGACACTGACGCGCCGCTTTCCGCCATACTTCGATTTCGGTCCACTTTCCGCTCCGCAATGAAAAGGCGGGAAGTTTTCCTTCGGTCAGCGAAGCTGCCCATGGGCCATAAAGCCCGATAACGCTGAGTTCATTTTTTTGAAGCATCCCGGCTCCCGAATCGGTTGAGGTGTTCTGGTTTGAAAAACTTTCGGACACATGACCGGCAACAGGCAAACCTCCCATTACTGCAGCGCCGATGTGGACAAACTGTCTTCTGGACACCATTCGCTTACTCGCCATGGTCGATCCTTTCGTAGATGGTATGGTACAAACCATGAATGGAAATCTGAATTTATTGGATAGTATTGTCATTCCCAAGAACGAAGTGAATTGGGAATCCAGTATTAACATCGCTCTCTCATGAGCATCAGATGATGGATTCCCGTTTTCACGGGAATGACACTTTTACGTGTAGAAACATTTTTTATTAAAAAAATTCAAATCCACTTAACTTCGCCCAATCCATGTAAATCCGTGTTCGGTTGAATATGGTGAACAGACCGAGTTACATTTCCATCTTTATAACGGCTCACCGTAGCTGATCACGGTCACCTGAGCCCGGGCCGAAAGTCCATCCGGTTTTACGCAGCTGAAGGTCATGGTGTTTTTACCGTTTTCAAAAACCGGAACATCCCCCTGCGGTTTTACCTTCGAGAGAATCTCTCCTTTCGGGCCATAAAGCGTGCAGTCCGACGGGGAATAAAACTCGATATAGCTACCGGACTTCATCGCCACGGGGAAGACGATGGTTTTGCCGCCGACTGTCACCGACGGATTCCTGAGGGTTGCCGGTACCATCGGAACGGCTTTAACCGTGCTGATGGAGCAGGAGACTTCCTTCCCGGGAGGAATGTTGTTGTACCAGATGCTGAGCGATTCCACGGTTTTGAAACTGATGAGCTCACGGTACACGTTGTAAAGCCATTTCCCGTCCTGCCAGACATAATCGTTCCACCGCTCGGACTCTGTCTCGATAAGCTCGACATAACGCCAACCTGTAAAATCGACAGTGACATAGTGGTCTGCCACAGCGCCGTACGATATGTGTTTCGGGCTTTCGAGCCTGAAATTGATCAGCTCTCCCTGGCCGTCGCCATAAATCCATACCCCTATGGCCTGATTTTTGTCGAGATCGAGCCACGGGTCGAATTTTTTCTCGATTCTTGCCCATGCTGCGTTCTGGGGTGTTTTGCCCGATGACGATGCAGTGAGGCGTGCTCCCGATAAACCGGCTTTCGACTGTTCGGTGGATGGCTGGACAGTGAATGTGACATTCTCCGCGCTTGTTGTGGCCATCGAGTTTGTATCACCCGGGAAATCGGCAAGCGTTATTGCGCCGGGCGCATCGCAGGAGCCTGCGGACATAAGCGCTTCGATGCGGAGTTTCACTGGCTGGCTGCCGAACGAGTTCTCCGTTTCCCATGTTCTGCTCGGGTGGTCAAGATTTTCGATGCGGTGTCTTTCATACGATGCCGGGCGGAACCGCCATGCCCCGGAGGAATCTTTGAAAAGGGTAAACTCCTTTCCGGGTTCGCGGAGACGGGCTTTCACGGACTCGTCGAAATAATTGTCGTGGCGGAGGTCTTCGTATGTCTTGAGGAGATCGACGAGCCTCCGGTATGCCGGGATGGTGCGGAGATTCTCCTGACTTACCGCGCCGGTGAGGGACAGGCCGGCGTTATACCCGATCAGCTTGCAGCCAACATACTCTATCACATCGGGGAAGGATGGCTCTATCTGCGGGGGCGACCAGACCTGGAAATTCCACCACCCAAAGTGGAGAGGCAGCAGCAGTCCGCAGTCGACGGTCTTGGCGTGGATGTCGATAAACCGCTTTTGTCCCCTGTTCGGATAGTCCCATGCCTGCCACCTCGAACGGAAATTCCACATGTGGTGCCACATGGAGCTCATTTCCATGCTCACCGGTTTTTTGAGATTTTTGTAAATCTCGAACACGAACTCCTGGCCGTAGTACCAGGCGTAATCGCCACCGCCGAGGATATCGCTGCCGTCTATGGCATCCAGATAGAAGCCGTCGAAGCCGCAGTAATCGATGATCTCGGCGTGACGGGCCGCTATTTCGTTGAACAGGTCTGATTCGGGCTCGGGCACTAAAAGCCCGAAACATTCCTTGAGGTGACGGGCCTGTGCTCCCTTCGGATGCGATGACGGGGTGGTGCCGTATGCCCCGCGTGTGCAGCCGGTGAACGTGTATGGCGCCTCCTTTGAGACACCGGTGAACGTTACGAGTTCGTCGCCGATATGGAGAGTCACGCTGTTACGCTCGAAAAATCCCGTGATGGTAGATACATCCGCAGTCGATTCATCGACTGTTATCTCCTTTGCATCGGAAGATACCGGCGCGGCGAGGGTGAACGACCGGAACGCGGCGAGATGGGGGTGAGGAACCGGTGTAACATACTTTGACTGTTTATCGATGAAGAAGGCATATGTATGAAAAATCGACCCGATTCCCGCTTCGTGGAGCCGGGCGACGATTCGCTTGTAACTGTCCCATCCGCCCGGGAATTTTTCCTCATTGAGGTGAAAATCGCCGAACCGGAAAAATCCCGATCCCCCGCCGTGGTTGTCGATCTGGTTGAAACCGAGGCTGTGAACCATGTCGATCCACTCATCCACATTTTTTTCGGTCAGGCTCCCGAAATTGAACAGGTAGGAGCCGTGGTTGAACGGAACTTCCTGTGCCCATGCCCCGGCGAGCTTCGTATAGGGAAGCTCGGTCTGGCTCGTCAGAATGCCCCGGATGACAGTCAGAATCCTGTCGCCCGGGACGCCGATGAGCGCTGCTTTGGCGCCGTTCATACCAAAACGGCTGTAGCATGCGGCCCAGAGATGAGACTGGAGAGCCGGAAGCTGCATGACGTTGGTTTTCAGGTTCAGCGAATACGCGCAGGCGGCGAAGGGTTCCCCGGGCATGCCCTTGAGAGTCAGGGGAATGTTGATGAATACGAGTGATTCCGCATCGCCCTCGACCGATTCGACCTCGAATACGATATGGTCGCTCATGGTTGAGGTTTTTACAACGGCGGTCACCCCGGGCTCGGCGAACTTCAGGGTAATACGGTCTCCGCGTAGCGAGACCGATGAGACGGGATATTCCCGGTCTCCCCGCTTTACAGTGGCGCAGTACGATTCCGTGTCATGACTGCACCAGTCGGCGCCGGTATCTTTCGCGGTGAATCCGATATTCTTTCCGTCACGTCCGATGACATATTTGAAGGCATCATTTTCGATCACAATCACGCCGGAACGGCTGCATGACGTCAAGGCAGCCAGGACAAGCATACCGGACAGCACCAGTCGGGATATTTTCATGATGAACCTCACATTTAGAATTTCACCTGCGGTATGGTTTAAAAAGACTGAGAAGTTTATGGCCTGGATTATTCATTAAAATATTTTACCACAAAGACACAAAGACACAAAAAGATATAAGCAATTATTTATAATATTATTAGCAACTATTATCCGGTAACATCTGAAAATATGAATATAACAAATGTTTTTTCCGATAGTATGTGATCCCCCCTGACTGCGGCATCCCCCATTGTTAAGGGAGGAGCGGCTTTGGGGGCGCTTTCATCCCCCTTTGTTTTATAAGGGGGATACGGCGAAGCCGAGGGGGATTAATGATATAAGCTGACTTAACTGGATAACCGGATTGAATTTTATAAACAGATCGGGTCAGATAAATATCATGTTTTCTAATGAATCTGTGGCATAGCCAATCAGGGCGATGTCCGTTTCTGAATGATTTTCAATTCGCTCGGCAGTTCGTCGAGGCGGTTGTGCTGACCGAGAAAGATAAAGAGAGACCTGATCACCTTGATATCTTTGGGATTCAATCTGAATGCCTCTTCATAGAGTTGTTTTGCCAGATCGAAATTGCCCTCATATTCGGCGATAATACCCTGGCTCTGTTTCGTTCTGCTCTCGCGGAATTTCCGGGCGGTTTCGTAATCTACATCGCCGACGAACACATCTTCAATGGGGTCGAGAAGCGCGAGAAATTGCCGCCTGATTTCGACCGGACCGGAAAGGTCTTCCGCCCAGTGAGTAATCGGCGCGGTAAATTCGAGTGTCGGCTTATCGTCCGTAATGATCGGGTATTTCTCGCTCGCCTTGAGCAATTTTTCACGGGAGCAGATATAATTGCCGGCGATGGCGTATATCGAGCCGTTTTCAACCCTCGTCATATCCTTGATAACTTCCGGGGGCAGCTGCTTCGTCGGATCCACCCGTATGGGACGGTCAGAACCGAGCACGAAAGCATCATCACGGTTGAGAAACAACGCGCAATAATCGTAGACAACCGCCATTGTCCTGATCATGCTCCATGTGTCGGAGACACCGCTGTTGTAAGTCGGAATCCATTGCGCAACGATTCCTCCGGGATTGAGACACCGTTTACACGCTTCGTAAAATTCGAGCGTGTAAAGATTGACTGTCCCTCGGGTGAATGGCTGGAGAGGCTCCGCGGTAATGACATCGAACTTTTCGCTTGTTCCCTGCAGGAAGAATCTGCCGTCGTCAATCACGATCCTGTTCCGGGGATTATTGAGAATATTGAAGTTTTCCTTATCGAAACGGCCCCTGCACGCAATAATTACCTCGGGGTCGATTTCCACACTGACCATGCTGTCGATCGGATGGAGAAGACAGGTACCGAATGTCTGGCCAGTGCCGAAAGCGATACCGGCGACCTTTTTGGGATTCGGATGAAAAATGATCGGGTAGTGAGCCGAAAGGGCGTGAGAACCTTCGGTCGAAGTACTCGAAATCCAGAGGTTATCCATCCATATTTTACGGATAGCGCGTTCGCCGCCGGTAATCCAGATGGTTGAAGACGGGCCTTCCTTGAGATATTCTATGTTTTCTTCCGAAGAGAGCTTGTATCGTAAAATCATCTCCGGAAAATTGAACGCGAGCGATATCGCAAACATGATGAACAGCACGATACCCGAGCCGGCGAGCACGGGTACTTTATAAAACCATCCCTCGCTTTTGGCAAAAAAGTAGAATGCCGACGCCATGACCATGAGTGAACACAGGAGCGTTGAGCCGCGCATACCGATAGCCGGAACCAGCAGAAACACCGCAAGAAGAGAGCCGGCCAGCGATCCGACTGTGTTTACGGCGTATATGAAACCGAGCCTGCTCGACAGGCCTTTAACTTCATGAGCATACAGACCCATGCCGATGGGAAAGGACATACCCATGAGGATGACGGGTATACCGGCGAGAATAAAGAAGAAACCGGCCGTTGTCCAGGAAAGGCGCACGAAGGTCTTGTATACGGCTGGATAGATGTAGAATAAATAACGGGCGACCGGAAAAAGCACGAATCCCGCAGCTATGAATATGCTCATGAGCGAGAGCATGACCGCGAACGTTCTTTCGGTGCGTATCTTCTGGGGAATCAAATACTTGAGGATAAGACCGCCGATACCCAGATATAAGAGGAACGAGGTGATTACAATCGTGTAGACATAAATGGTATTGTTTACCACGAGCAGGATGATACGCATCCACACCATTTCGAGTGTCAGCCCGACAAATCCTGTTATGCCGAGAGCGATAACAAACCTGAGACCCTTGTCGGCCGCAACATGTTCACCGGTCGTTTTTATGTCCGGAATGGTATCCGGTGTCGATTGGAAGTGTTTGCTGATTGCCAGGGCGATAACACCCATGAGGATTTCTATCGATGCCGCAATAAGATTCGATCTCAGGATGCCGAAATTCGGAATCATCAGGAATCCTACCATAAAGGCGCCGAGCATGGCTCCGAGCGTATTGAACGCGTAGAGAATGCCGGTATTGCCCATGATGAGCTGTCTGTCCTCGGTAATGGCGCGAACGAGGACGGGGAGTGTTCCCCCCATGATCATGGTCGGCACGATCAACAGTATGGATGATATCAGGATACGGGTCAATATGCCGATGAAACTGTGAATATCGTTGGCAAACGGGAGTGAGTAGATAACCGGAGCGATATGGGCTATGGCGAAATAGACGAGAATAGCCGAGGTTCCAAGCCCCAGTTCGAGAAAGCCGAACATTCTGACACGGTTCGCGACCCTGACAGCGATTTTCCCGAATACATGACTTCCAAGCGCCAGGCCGCCCATGAAAACTCCGACGACGACCGACATCGAGACAACGGTTCCGCCGAATACAAGTCCGAACATCCGGATCCAGATAATCTGGTAGGCGAGCGAACACGCCCCTGCGATAAGAAAAACTGTCAAAAGAATGCTTGTCATCGGCTTCTCCTGTAAAAACGCTGAAATGTATTGAAACTGTCATTGTACTTCATAACGATAATGATGTATACCGGCAGACATCACGGTGAAATTGATGAGCACTCGAGAAAGTACTGAAAAGTACTATAGTATATCACGGTGGTAACAGGAAATTCAAGCGTAATAATTCAAGGGGAAGGTAAAAAGTATCTTTTCAAGCGCCTGACCCCAAAAATTAATCGGGAATTCGTGCCGACCCCTGACAGCTTATATCCCTGCGCAAGCTGTTTAAAGGAGGTTTTTCGTAAAATGCGGCAGAATCAGGGTTTGGTTTTAATGGCAATTTCGAGAGGAGATTTCACATCATACCCCCAAATCTCCCTGATATCTATTTTAAAGCGGATTTCCCCGTTCGACAGCTCGCGCGGAGCAACAAGCGGGATTCGTACATTCATGCTTCCACCTGCCTTGAGTTTGGCGATCACTGCAGGATTTTCGAACGTAATTCCGTTGAGCGGAGTCAGCGGTGTGATAACCGGTGTGATATTCTCGGCGTCGCCCTCACCCGTGTTCTTGATTTCGATGAGGATAGCTCCCCGCTGTCCTCCGTACAGAATCTTTTCACCATAGAAGTCGAAAAAATCAACGCTGGCGGAGAGCCTGGGTTTGTAAGTCTGATTCCGCG
>JAJFUH010000142.1 GCA_021372535.1 bacterium | reverse complement strand
TTGTATCCTCACATGTATGGCGTTTCTCTACCATAGTATGCGAATAATATATCGGAATAGCAAGCGTTATTACTGTATTATCAACATGTTATATGTTTATTGCTTGCCGCAACCTGACTTTTGGCCGGACCGTCAGTTCTGACTATATATTTTTTAAATAACATCATTCTTACCACTTGTTAAACTCGAAGCATGGAGAAAAAAATGGACAGCTCGAAAGATAATAAGGTTAACAGAAGGCGGTTTTTGTCAGACTCGACAGCCCTTGGTGTGGGAGCAGCCGCAACACTGGCGGCTGCCCGACCGGGAAACGCTGAAATTGACGTTACATTTGTCAAGGATTTTACGCCTCCCGCAAAATCTTTCATCGACCAGTATTATGATGGCCTCATTGAGATTGCGGAAGGTACACGTAACGAGTCGGTCGGGGCAATAGCAAAGGCCATGGAGAAAGCATACGAATGCATGCGGAATGGCGGAAATATTTACGGCCGTATCCAGACAGGCCACTTTGTCATGTTTGCGGGAAGCTCTGACCTGCGCGGCCAGCCGAATCTTATACCCAACACGCGTGAGCCACGGGGAAGTTCTGCCACCCCGAAAAAGGGTGATTTCGTCATCACCAACGGTGGCGGAGGACGCCAGAACGAACAGCGGGACTCGGGTGTTTATGTTGTCGGTCTCACCTGTAATTACTCGAAATTCGCAAAAACACCTCCGGGATTTCTCAGATCGGACAACGGCCCCGCCATGGAGGATGTATGCGACCTGGTGATCGACACTCATGTGCCGTATTATAATGGTCTGGTGAATGCTCCGCAGATTCCGGGTTTCAGAATCTGCCCGTCGAGCGGCATTGCCATGATGCTCGTGTATTGGGCATGTACCGCCTCGCTGGCCAACCTCATCGGTACAAAGGGGAAAGGGTCGAGCACTGAGCCGGCGGAGAAATATCTGGACCTCGCAATCGACCGTTTCCGGATGATCGGCACCGACCGTCCCAAAATGGAGGTTGTCGGAGAAAAATGGGCCGATCTTGTGCTCGGTAAAAAAGCGAGACTTCTCGTCTATGGCCGTCCCCAGATGGGCGAACCGTACCAGGGCTGTGTCAACATGTTTGTCAACGAGGCATATATCGTGGCCTCGGGCAGCATGATTGCCCGGCAGTATGATCAGTTTGCCAGCCAGATAAAGGAAGGCGATATCGTTCTGATCGGCTCGGTGGATTCAAACAATCCGCTCGAAATCAATGTGGCGAGATATGCGAAAAGCATGAAGGCGTACACTACCGCATTCACATCGTACGGTATCGACAGTGATTCTTCCGGAACGCATCTGTTCAAGGAAGTCGATACGGCATTCAACAATTACAGCGATGAGAGCGAGGGCGTGCTGGCAATCAAGGGATTCGACAAAAAAATCTGTCCTCTGACCGGTGTCACCGGTAACGCGATCCACTGGATGGTCATGGCGTCATGGACAGACACCATGGCCCGGCGCGGCGAGATGCCGTATTACTATCAGGGATTTCATGAACACGATGGCCAGGCGTACGATGCGGCGGCGGAACCTCTGTACCTGAAACGGGGATACTGAGGCAAATCCTGTGTATTTGGTCTGAAGTTGCATATCAGATGCTGTTTATGAATTATAGTGCCACTCGTGGTGCTGTAATTCAGATGTGACTATATCTCATACCGCATTGCTTTCACGGTATAATAATTTCTTAATCGACTCCTCCCGGCTCCCGCTGTGCACCGTCGCACTCGTAGCTCTGTCGCAGCGGAGCGGGAGGATAGGGGGGCCGAGCATCATTTTTTCCAATCGCCCCTTCAGGGTTTTTCCCCTTTCACCACTCTGTCCCTCTGTCTCTTTGCCCCTCTGTCCATTTTTCCCTAAAAATCACATTGCATTCCATTCGATCAATACCGTAATTTTCTTTAAAACGTTTATTCCATGTCAACAATTTTAATCCGGAATAAGGTGGGAAAATGAGATTCATATCCGCAATCTGCTGTACTGTATTTATCGTGCTTGTCGGGTGCTCGACTTTTCGCAGGGCAGCTCCCCCTCCGATGAATCAGTTCCCGTCTCCGATGGCCGAGCATATCCGGACGCATGAACGCATCCCGGAATCGGATGTTCCCGGTACTGTCATGGTCATGACCGACGTTCTTCCGAAACCGGTGAAAATCTATATCCCCGGGAATAAAAACGGCAGTCACGATTATAAATTGCTCATCCATTTTCATGGTTCACGGTATATTCCCGCATATGCCGCGTACCATTCCGATATACCGTTTATTGTGGCCACGGTCGATCTCGGCGTCGGGTCATCCGTATACGAGCGTCCTTTTCAGGATGAACGGGTGTTCGATACGTTCATCGACTCGATCCGTCGCATGGTTTCTAGCGGAGATTCGCTCCATTACGATTTTTCGGAAATTTACCTGACTTCTTTCAGTGCCGGATATGGCGCGGTTCGTGCGATTCTGAGGAATCATGCCGCCGACATAGACGGGGTGATCCTGCTGGACGGCCTTCATACGGATTATATCCCCGATGAAAAGCGGCTCAGTGACGGCGGTGTGCTCAATACCGATAAACTCGAAGTTTTTTTGAAATTTGCTCAACATGCCGCGGCGGGTGAAAAACGGATGATCATCACCCATTCGGAAATATTCCCGGGCCTGTATGCGAGCACAACAGAAACAGCGGAATATATCGTCGATTCGCTGGGTCTTACGAGAGCGCCGGTTCTCAAATGGGGGCCGGTCGGAATGCAGATGGTCGGTGAAACGCATGAGGGGAACCTTTGGATTCTGGATTTTGCCGGTAATGCGGGCCCCGATCATACCGATCATTTATGCGGTCTGCCGTTCTTTCTGGAGATGCTTTTCAGTCAGTAAGTGTGGAAACGTAATGAATTTTTTTAGTTGTTTTCACCGCGATAAACTCTAAATCCGCGATAAGAGTATTTCGGTTCATAATCAAGATGAAAAAGTACTTTTCTTTACGATTTACTTGCGTATCTTTTCTACAAGCTTTTTTAACGACTTAATGGAATGGTAAAGATAAGCGGTTTTCCGAATGTAATCCGTTTATGGTGAAAAGGAGATTTTTATGAGTTTTCAGGCGCTTGACTGGCTGGTTATCGGGCTGTATTTCATGGTTCTTCTCGGAATAGCGTTCTGGGTTGTAAGGCAGAAGCAGGACACAGCCGCCGATTATTTTCTGGCGGGCAGGCATGTCGGCTGGTTTGTAATCGGAGCGTCGATTCTGGCATCGAATGTCGGATCAGAGCATATTGTCGGACTTGCGGGTACAGCGGCAAAAACGGGTGTTGTCATGGGTCACTACGAGCTTCATTCCTGGTGTGTTCTGATGCTTGGATGGGTTTTTGTACCGTTTTATATGCGAAGTCTGGTATTTACCATGCCCGAATTCCTTGAGAGACGGTATAATTCAACCGCCCGCTGGTTTCTTTCCCTGATTTCGCTCGTTGCCTATGTCATGACCAAAGTATCCGTTACGGTATATGCAGGCGCTGTGGTATTCCAGGTGCTCATGGGAGTCGATTTCTGGACGGGAGCGCTTACCGTGGTTCTCCTTACCGGTATATATACCGTTATAGGCGGTTTACGGGCCGTTGTGTATACCGAGAGCATGCAGGCGATCGTTTTAATACTGGGTTCGATAACCGTGACTGTCATGGGTCTGATTAAAATCGGCGGGTGGGGCAATGTCGTTTCGATTGTCGGAAGCGAACGTCTGAATATGTTTTTACCCGCCAGTGACCCGGAGTTTCCATGGACCGGAATGGTGTTTGCCCCTCCCATCATCGGGATATGGTACTGGTGTACCGACCAGTATATTGTACAGCGCGCACTTGCCGGGAGAGATGAGACGCAGGCGCGGCGGGGTACGATATTCGCGGCGTATCTAAAACTTTTCCCGTTCTTTATCTTTTTAATCCCCGGTGTCATTGCCTATGCACTGTCAAAATCGGGTCAGATCCAATTGCCAGAGGCCGATCAGGCGTTTCCCGTCATGGTTAAAACGCTTCTGCCCGTCGGATTGAGAGGTCTGGTAGCGGGCGGACTGCTTGCCGCGCTCATGAGCTCGCTCGCCGCTGTCTTCAATTCGTGTTCCACCCTGTTTACCATGGATATTTATAAAAAACTGAGGCCGCAAACCTCTGAAAAAATGCTGGTCATGGTGGGTAGGATTGCGACCGGGGTTGTCGTGATATCGGGAATTTTATGGATACCGCTCATGAAGATCATCTCCGGTGAATTATACCATTATCTTCAGAGTGTTCAGGCGTATATCGCTCCTCCTATCGCCGCTGTTTTCCTCTTCGGGCTGTTCTGGAAACGGATTAATTCGCACGGGGCTCTTACCGCGCTGATCGGTGGATTTATCATCGGTATGGCGCGGCTTGTTGCGGAATTGAATAAAGAACACCTGAGTGGGTTTTTATACGGTTTTGCATCGCTCAACTTTCTCCATTTCGCCATATTTCTGTTCCTGGGCTGTGCTGCGTTCATGGTTGTTGTCAGCCTCCTGACACCGAGACCGTCCTACGAAAAGATTCAGGGCCTGACCTATGCAACGACAGTCGCCGCGGACAAGGAGAAATCACGGGCAAGCTGGAACTGGAAAGATGTTGTGAACTCTCTGGTTATTCTTGCCATAATTGCGATGGTCCTGTTTTATTTCTCGCCGCTTCATTTTAAATGATACGGTGATCCATGTAAATCAGCAGGCATCATTTATCCCATCCGGCTCCCTCCTTTTTGTTAAAAAGAGGGGTGTAGATGTATCTTTGTCGTAATATTACCGATTATACACGACATCTTCCTGAAAATGTACTGTTTTATTCAGTGACACACAGAACTGACGGTAAAATTATTGAACATCCGCTGTTTTCAGCAGAACATGACAGTTATCACCGTTTATCAAGAGAACTTGACCCGCGCATAACACCTTGGCAATACAGGTTTTTAATGGGAACTCCCCCTCTCATGGAATTGAGGGGTTGGTTCGGGTGGAGAAGAGGGGTAAAATCATATCCCTGACAATCCGCATGCCAGTGAAAGCTTTATTATCAAAAAATATTCGTGCTTTCTGTACAATTTTAACCGGATACTACGGAGTTACACACAATAAAATAATAACTGTATTGTTTCTTGTAAAAATTCCCGGCCGCAGCATGACGTTCCTCAATGTCACCCCTTCATTAGCCCTGGTGATGAGATTGTTATGTGAAATTATTTGTGTCTTTTATTATAAGTAAAATAACATACAAGAAGTTCTGCAAAATGTTGTTATGTAACTCCTTTATAGTAACGAATCCTTATGATTTTTTTTAAAAAATTGTAATTATTTTTCATCACATGCGTTTAATATAATAATTAATGTTCATTAGTACGAATTAAGATAAGATTATGATATAAAGAGATAAAATGCTAATATGAGCATAGTTATATTTTTAATAAATCATTATAATACAAAGATATGCATAGATACATATAGACCCGTGAGAGCTTATAATATATAACTTTAAAAATAATATAATATAATCAACTTAAATATATTTTTGACTTTTTTAATAATATCGTTATATTGTTATGTATTCATAAGTAACCTTATTAAATTATAATGATTAAAATTATCGTTATTAAAAAGACTCATAATCCCTATACAATAGAATATTTATACCCGTGTAAGGCAGTATTGAATAATTTCTTTAAAAATGACGCTTTATTATAAAAAAATGACATATATACGAGGGATTTTGTAAAAAATATGAAAAAAAAGATGAATTCCGCGAGTGATGAATTACTTGAGCTGCTGTGGGATGTTTATATGCAGAGTCCTATACCGACATTCATATCGAGGAATGCTGCGAAGATCATTCGGTATAACGATGCAGTCGCTGAACTGACCGGTTATTCACCTGAAGAAGCAACCACTATTGACGTCTTGATACAGAAATTGTTTCCGGATGAGGAATATTATAACAATGTGATTAAAATCAGAAATATGCTGCTGGACAGAGAAATAAACATTAAAAGGGATGAGTTTGTAATTACCCGGAAAGACGGCGGGATTCGATGGGTAGAAGTATCAGTTTACGATATTCTCAGCCATGGTTTACCCACCGATTTGATTATTGTTCAAATTATTGATATTACGGATCGAATAGAAGTACAAAAAGCACTATCAACGAGCGAAAAGAAATACAGGGCGCTTTTTGAGAATTCCCGTAATTCCGTAGAAATTTTTACTGTGGAACCGATAATACTGGATGTTAACGGCACATGGTTGGGATTATTCGGGTATTCAGGGGAGGAGATAAAGGGGCTTGACATTCGTGACACATATTTCGCATATGATGAATATATCAGTGTTATAAACCAATTGAAGAACAATGGATATATAAAAGAATATGAAATAAAACGAAGGAAAAAAGATGGCACTGAAATGAATTGTCTCATGTCTGCAAGCCTCCAGAGGTCTGATGACAATGAGATCGAATATATACTGAATATCATATGCGACATTTCGGAACGTAAATATCTGGAAAACAAGCTGCTTCAGGCTCAGAAAATGGAGGCTATCGGCACACTGGCGGCAGGTATTGCCCATGATTTTAATAATATCCTCGGCGCGATCATGCTCAACACCGAGCTTGCTATTTATGATCTGCCAAAGAAAAATCAGACCAGGACTCTTCTGGAAAGTGTTATCAAGTCAAGTCTCAGAGCAAAAAATCTCATAGAGCAGATTCTCACATTCAGCCGTCAGACAGGACAGGGAAAACGCCCTGTTAACATTCTGCCCATTGTCAAGGAAACTCTGAAGCTCATTCATGCGACATTCCCGTCCACCATCAGGATATGTGAACACATAAAATCAAACCGTGATGTTATTCTGTGTGATCCCGTTCAGATCAATCAGATTATATTGAATCTATGCAATAATGCAGCGTATGCCATGAAAGACAGAGGGGGAACGCTCGAAATTTCCATGGATAATGTCATGATCGACAACGACGCGATTAATAAGTACCCTGTATTAAAACCGGGACCGCACGTGAGATTGACGGTGCGTGATACGGGCGAGGGCATATCATCATCGGTAATTGAACGTATTTTTGAGCCGTTTTATACCACGAAAAAACCCGGAGAAGGTCCCGGTATGGGTTTGAGTGTTGTTCATGGAATTATTCGGAGCTATCAGGGAGAGATAACCGTTCATAGTGAACCCGGCGAAGGCTCGGTTTTTGATGTGTTTTTGCCCATTGTTGAAATTGAGGACATTCATGAAGACAAGCTCCTCGGGAAAATTCTCCCCGGTCACGAACGAATACTTCTCGTGGACGATGAGAAAGACCTGGTACACATCGAGAAGGGAGTACTTGAACATCTTGGCTACTCCGTTGTCGGGAAAACGAGCAGTGTACATGCCCTGGAATATTTCCGTTCCAATCCTGACTGGATTGATCTTGTCATTACCGACCTTACCATGCCCGATATCGACGGTCGTGAATTATCGCGGGCGTTAGTAAGCATCAGGCCGAATATTCCCATCATACTCTGTACCGGATATAATGAGACTATCGCATCGGGTGAAACAGAGGAACTGGGTATTCGCGAGATTCTTATCAAGCCTTTTAACGGCGGCATGATTGCCGCAAGTATAAGACGTGTGCTGGATGCCAACCGATAAAGGAGGGGAAAACAGTGGCCCATATCCTGATTATCGATGATGATCCTTCGATGAACGAGGCGCTGGCAAGAGTGGTAAAGAGTGTTGGGCACGATGTTACATGTGTTTTTACACTCAACGAAGGACTTAAAAAAGCACGGAACGGGAATTTTGACGTTGTTTTCCTTGATGTACAGTTGCCGGATGGTAACGGGCTCGATGCAATCCCGCTTATCCGTGCCGCACCTTCAGTACCTGAAGTAATTATCATCACAGCTTTCAGTGATATAAATGGAGCAGAGCTTGCGATAAAAAACGGGGCATGGGATTATATTACAAAACCTGCCATGCTCAATGAAATGCTGCTGCCGTTTGTACGGGCGCTCCAGTACCGTGAGGAAAAGAAGACCGGGCATATTCCGCTTGTGTTGAAATGTGAAGGTATCATCGGCAGCAGTGCAAAAATGGAAAAAGTGCTCGAACAGCTTGCTCAGGCAGCTGTCAGCAACGCGAATGTGCTTATTTCGGGAGAAACCGGTACGGGAAAGGAGCTCTTCGCGCGGGCAATACATAAAAACAGCCCACGGGCTGATAAACCCTTTGTAGTGGTCGATTGCGCCGCTTTACCCGAAACGCTTGTCGAGGGGATTTTATTCGGACATGAGAAAGGGGCCTTCACAGGGGCGGATAAAATGAAAGAAGGATTGATTGAACATGCCCATGGGGGAACATTGTTTCTCGATGAAATTGGAGAGCTCCCGTTATCGGTCCAGAAAGCATTCCTTCGTGTGATTCAGGAACGTCTGTATCGCCCTCTTGGCTCTAAAACGGAAAGTAAAAGCAATTTCCGTCTTATCGTGGCGACCAACAGGGAACTCGACCAGATGGTACAAGCCGGTCAGTTCAGAAAAGATCTGCTCTATCGCCTGCGGGCATTCTCGATTGAACTTCCACCGTTACGGGAACGTGTTGAAGACATAAAACCGTTGATTATTCATTATACATCCGAGCTTGGTGACTTGTATGGTATCGAAACAAAGGGTTTTTCTCCGGAATTTTTAGAAGCACTGACAAATTATGAATGGCCGGGAAATGTCCGTGAGCTGGTTAATACAATCGAGTATGTTCTTACCGAGGCACGATATGAGCCCACTTTTTTCCCCTATCATCTTCCCACAAACATACGGATCAGGATTGCACAGACCTCTGTACCGGTAAAAGCGGATATTCAGAAAAATCGCGGTGCATTTTATTCGTTTGAAACCGTTGAGCACGAAACATTCCCGAAAATGAAAACTGTGCATGAAGACATGGAGCGAAGATATCTTCATACACTCATGACGAAAACCATGGGAAATAAGATCAAAGCCTGTAAGATTGCTGGAATATCGAGAGCCCGATTATATCAGTTATTGAAAAAATACAATCTTCCGGATAATCTCTGAATGGATACCATGCAGGATTTTTGTTCTCTATTTTTTTGGATAGTATGATGTCCACTTTATTATATGCAATGTCTACTTTTATGGAATAAATTGCGCCTTCATCTCTGCTTAGCGGTGCCTCCCCAAATCTGATCGTTATATAACCATTTGATTATTATTCAATTTTGATTATTCCAGTCTATTTGGCATGGTTTTTGTACTCATATTGAGTTGAAGTACAAGCCCCTCTGTTGTACCGTTTTCGTTTATGGTAAGGGTTCTGGCCTTGATTATTCACACAATGCTTCAGACCATCGAATTACACCGATTATAGTATTAAGAGCATTATGGTAGAATTAGTCGGCTGAAACGTTGTATTAACAAGATATTATAGAACACGGAATTCCGTAGAATCCCGGTATTTATATGTTTGATTTTAAAATGATCTGTAATGTCTATGAATTATTGAATGATGCAAATAAAATATAAATGACATGTAATACAACATATAAGATTATCAATAACACGATGTTTCTTTATCAAAATACGCCAAAACATTTTATCATACTCAATTACTGGTGGTTTTATCTTATCCATGATTGCGAAGATAAATCCTCGGAAGGCAGGTGTCCCATGGCGGACTATAATGAGAGAACTGCTGTATCGGATGACCCGAAAGAAGCGGTACAGGAGATAAGAGAGCGATTGTTGTTCATAAAAAATGTTTTCGATGGAATCGATTCGGCTGTTTTCGTGGTCGGCATGGCTGAGGATGGAGAATTCCGATATATCTGTGCGAATGCTGCTTTTGAACGGATGACAAGTTTGAAATCGGCCGACATCATCGGTAAACGGCCGGAAGATGTGTATAAGCATCTTCACAATGAAACAGCGCGAAACCTGCGGACCAATTTCTTTCACTGCATAGCATCGGGAAGTGCCGTTGATTATAATGATGTCATTATACAGAATGGACACCGAATCTGGATCAAAACTCATCTGACCCCGCTTCCTGGGATAGTATCTAAGAGTCATCAGATAATCGGAACATTTACTGATATTTCCGAGTTTAAGATGACAGAAGAGATTCTCAGAGAAAACGAAAAAAAATTCACGCTGTTATTCGATCATATGACCAACGGGTTTGCGCTCCATGATGTCCTTACCGATAGTAACGGTTTTACGGTCAATTACGTTTTTCGTGATGTAAATAAAGCGTTTGAAAAAATAATGCAGCTTGAGAGAAAAAACATTATTGGAAAAAAAATCACCGATGTCATGTCCAAAATCGGGGGGAATGATTTTAACTGGATCAAAATCTATCGTGAAATTGCCCTCAAAGGAGATGCTGCAACCCAAGAGCACTATTTTAAATCTCTGAACAAGTGGCTGTGTATTTCCGCGTTTAATCCGGAAGAGGGGAAATATGCCACCATTTTCAGCGATATTACTACAAGCAAACACCTGGAATCTCAATTTCTTCAAGCCCAGAAAATGGAATCCGTGGGCCGTTTGGCCGGTGGCGTTGCCCATGATTTCAATAACATGCTGACTGTCATAATAGGGAATTCGGATATGGTATTATCTTCGCTTACCCCAGACAATACCCTCTACGACGATATCACTGAGATAAAAAGTACTGCGGAACGGGCGACAGGTCTTACCAAGCAGCTTCTTGCTTTTTCACGGCAGCAGGATATCGAGCCGCAGGTGATAAACCTGAACACGGTTCTGAGCGATATGGATAAAATGCTTCGTCGCCTGATCGGTGAGGATATAGAACTTGTTACATTTCTGGCTGATAAACTGAACATGGTGCGGGTTGATCCTGGGCAGATTGTACAGGTATTGACCAACCTGGCGGTCAATGCTCGTGATGCCATGCCGGATGGCGGAATGCTTACCCTGGAAACTGCCAATGTCATACTTGATATTGATTATACTCATTTTCATTGCGAGGTTGTGCCCGGGAGTTATGTCATGATAGCTGTGAGCGACACAGGTACAGGGATAGACGAAAAGACTATGTCCCAAATCTTTGAACCATTTTTTACCACAAAAGAAAAAGGGAAAGGAACTGGCCTGGGACTCTCGACCTGTTATGGCATTGTCAAGCAGAACAAGGGGAATATTTGGGTTTACAGTGAACTTGGGCACGGAACGACATTTAAAATATATTTCCCTATTGTGGAGGCAGAACCTGAAAGCGTTCCGATTAAAAAGGATGAAACCGATTGCAGTGTCGGAGGGACGATTCTGCTCGTTGAGGATGACGAACTCGTTAACGATATGTTATCCAGGATATTACGTCAAAAAGGTTTCAACGTTCACAACGCGCATGACGGGCTTGAAATGTTAAATTATCTTGATAAAAATAAAATTGAAAAAATGGATCTTCTGGTGACAGACCTTGTTATGCCTCATATGAACGGGAAAGAGCTTTCCGCGCGTCTCAGAACTCTACATCCCGAAATCAGGGTTATTTATATGTCAGGATACACCGATAATTCCATTATAAACTATGGAATACATGATGGCGATGGAGTATTTCTCCAGAAACCATTCTCCCCGGAAACGTTTATTCGAAAAATTCGTGAATCACTTGCATCATGATTAACACGGATTAATCTGTAAGTACATGTGCATCCTTCGGTATGACCATGTATGGTCATGAGGGTAATTCGCGTAATAAGTATCCCGGAAAGATGTAAAATCCGGGGTCTATACAAAACCCGATCCGCGAAAATCCGTTCGATTCATGTCGATCAATGTTCAATCGATTCTTGTGATTAAATCCGGTTAAATCCGTATTTAAAAAATTATGGTTCATCCGGTAAATGCGTACCCGGATTCCCGGTAAACGTGCTGTGCGAAAAATGCCCGTCGTTTCTCAGAAGACAGGATATATATATCATGAATATTTCTTAAATGCATTGTTTTACAATGTCTTCCCTCCCCCTTTAATTCCCTCTCCCATGCATGGGAGAGGGGTCAACTTTCAGCGTCCATTTGGCGGCTCTCCCTCGCCCGCGCGAAGCGGGGGAGAGGGAGTCAGGTGGTTGAGTGGAAAAAAAGCTGATAATGCATGAATCGTTCAGGTACTCATTATTCGGATGACCTAAAAATTCTATCATAATATGACCTCATATCAAAGTCATTACTTGCCCTCATTGCGCCCAGCCCTTATCTTCTGAATCATGAATAAATTTAAGCGGATTTACGAGTATTTGTTTTTATACACGTGAACTGTTGAAAATTTACAATAACCTGATAAATAATGTGTTTAAATGTTCGGGTCATTGAGCCTACACGTTGCGGCCAGGTACAGCACAGTACGCTTGAGAATGTTTTCTGAATGATACGGGTTGTTGTTCGCGGTTAATGAAGCGCGTGCCTTGTCCATTGCCGTATAACAGGTTCATTATATAATCGCGGGGGGAGAGTGTATGAAAAATGCGAGAAAATCTGGAAGACGGCTGTTCCTGAAGCAATCGGCTGTAACGACAACCGGCATGGCACTGGGTCTTGAGATGACGGGTACGCCGTTTGTTTCGTCCGCTCTCGGAGCGAATGACAGAATCAGAATGGGATTTATCGGCGTCGGGAACCGTGGTTCGCAGCTGCTGTCGTCATTTATGAAAAACCGTGATGTCGAAATTGCCGCTCTTTGCGATGTGTACGAGCCATACACATTAAGAGACCGGTCGAAGGTATGCGGGCGGTTTCTCGATGAACTCGGCGAGCGTATCCCCGCGATGGGCGAGACATTCAGCGGTAAAGTGGAAAGATACAAGGACTTCCGCAGGCTCATCGACCGGAAGGATATCGATGCGGTGTGTATTGCTACCCCTGATCACTGGCATGCTGTCCAGGCTATCATGGCCATGGAATCCGGTAAGGACGTATATGTGGAAAAACCGCTTACAATCACCATCCATGAGGGCCGCACAATGGTCGAAGCTGCCTCGCGAACGAACCGGGTGACCCAGGTTGGGCTGAACCGCAGGGGAGCACCCGTTTATCAGGAACTTGCGGGGCTTGTCCGCAGTGGGAAAATCGGGAAAGTGACAGTCGCACGGGCATACCATGTGAGCAATATGTATCCCGATGGCATCGGTAAAGCTCAGCCTGAAAATCCTCCCGAGGGATTTGACTGGGATATGTGGCTCGGCCCGCGTCCTTTTCGTCCATATCAGTATACCATCGCTCCCTACAAATTCCGCTGGTGGAAATCGTATTCCTCGCAGATCGGGAACTGGGGTGTCCACTATCTCGATGTGATCCGGTGGCTCATAGGCGAACAGGCTCCTTCGGCGGTTTCCACGCATGGGGGTAAGTATGTGATCGATGATGACCGCACGATACCCGATACCATGGAGGTAACGTTTGAATTCGGTTCGGGAGCGGTAGTGATATTCGGCCTGTATGAGGCGGGAGGCGGAAATCCGATACCCGGCTGGGAGGTCGAATTATGCGGTGTCCAGGGAACGCTGTCCGCCAATGAGCGGGTATACAAAATTGTGCCGCCCTCACCGGGTCAGTTTCAGAAACGGAGCACACCCGGCGAACCGGTGGAAAAGAGACTCGAGACCCCTGTGGACAGCACCGACAGTCTTGTACGAAACTTCCTCGATTGTGTCAAGTCCCGGAGTAAAAGTCTGTGCGACATGGAGGAAGGACACCGTTCAACAACCTTTGCCCATCTTGCGAACATCGCTCTCGAAACGAAAACACGAATCGAGTGGGACCCGAAGACAGAACGGATTACCAACAACAGCGACGCAAACAATCTGCTCCACTATCAGTACAGAGAACCATGGAAACTGTGATGGAGTTGACATGAATAACAGGGAACAGTGCAATGGCTTTAGCCGCCGTCGGTTCATACAACAATCCGGGGCACTGGCAGGTTTATGCATTCCGCGTCTGTCGTATGGTCAGAACGCCAGGGATGTGAATACAACAAAGGATACCTCCATGCACATAACAGTGAAAAACACCGACTCCAATTTCGAGCGTGAGCCGCTGATCAGGCCGTTCGGATTCAAAGGCGGCTATATGACCGAGATATGGCAGACCGCTGCTCTTCTTGAAGAAGAGTCCGGTTTACGGAAAATCGGTCTGTGCAGCCAGAGTGTGTTGTGGTCGGACGCCGCGATATTCGCATCGCACTCCGAAAGCGGCGGTAATGCGCTCATGTATGCCATGACCGAACACGCCTTGCGGACAGCCAGAGGTATGACATTCACCACACCCATCGATCTTCTGGATATGGTTCTCGGGGATGTCTATGAGTACGGTAAAGCGGTGACAGGGAACCCGGATTTACGGAAGACCTTTGCCCTCAATGCTCTCGTCGGTTTCGACAATGCTGCGTGGCTGGTGTATGCTGAAAAGAACGGTATCGGTACCTTCGACGACATGATACCTCCGATGTATCGATCCGCGCTGTCGCACCATCATAAAGAACTCGCCAGTATCCCCCTCATGGCGTACGCTGTCCCGGTTGAAGAAATCCGTGATGCCGCCGGGCAGGGATATTTCTTTATGAAGATAAAGATAGGCCAGCCGGGTACTCAGGAAGAGATGCTCGAAAAGGATAAATCCCGGATGACGGAAATCCATAAAGCCATCGGCAATATTGAAACGCCGTATACGAAAAACGGCAAACTTCCGTATTATTTCGATGCAAACGGCAGATATGCCCGAAAGGAAACTCTCCTGCGGCTCCTCGATCATGCCCGCAAAATCGGGGCCTTCGATCACATTGCAATTATCGAAGAACCGTTCCCCGAGGAATATGAAGAGAGTGTCGGCGATCTTGGTGTCCGTATTGCCGCCGATGAAAGCGCGCACACCGATGCCGATGCTGTTAAAAGAATACAGATGGGGTACGGGGCTATTGCGCTGAAAGCGATTGCCAAGACCCTGAGCATGACTTTGAAAATTGCGAAAGTGGCCCATGAGAATGGAATTCCCTGTTTCTGCGCCGACCTGACCGTAAATCCCATTCTCGTTGACTGGAATAAAAATGTTGCGGCACGGCTGGCGCCGTTTCCCGGTCTGGGACTCGGGCTCGTTGAAACGAACGGCCACCAGAATTACCGGAACTGGGAAAAAATGAAAGGATATCATCCCTGCAATGGTGCGCCATGGACCGAAACTCGCAGGGGAGTGTTCATGCTTGATAAGGATTTCTATGAGAAAAGCGGAGGTATATTTCTGCCATCCGGACATTACGAGGACATGTTCCGGTATAAAGGGTGAAATGATGGGAGTTACAGCATGCAGGGTAACAGACGGTTTTCCTGGTCGTCGCTGAAAGAGTTACAGGGAACGCTGGCGAATATGAACATTCATATTCCCCTGTCCGAAGAACTTGATATACTCGGAGAGCCGCTGACCCTTGGTAAGACCATGATTCCGAACAGAATCGCAATCCACCCGATGGAAGGGTGTGATGGTACACCCGAAGGAAAACCGGACGATTTGACATTTCGGCGGTACGAGCGGTTCGCTTCGGGCGGAGCAGGCCTCGTCTG
>JAJFUH010000141.1 GCA_021372535.1 bacterium | reverse complement strand
TAAACCATTTTAAGCCTGGTTTCCAAGTTATACCCTCCATTATCATCGATCAGGATATTACGCCGTGGAAGAATTTGCTATTTATCTCGATAAGCATAAAAAAAATATTGTGGCAATTCACAGGAAAGTCAATACAAATCGTCTGTGCCATGCCCTCCACAGTAGACAAAAAACGTTGACATAATTCCGTGTGTCAGAATGTAACTGGCGGAGTAGTATGAAAGGTAGTGTATAAAAAAAATAGCGAACAGACGAAGATTAAAACTGATTATATTATAATGTATATAATAATATACCGGATGATATAACCAGAAATAAACATAGCATTCAAAAAAACAAAAACCAATAATTACCGCAGAACGATAAAACTGCAAACAAATGGACGCTTTTGTATTCTTGTATATACCATATTTTATGTGTTCTGTTCATTTATTTTGTTTTAAACGGTCACAGATTTCTATTATTTCATTCGTGTCTTCGCGACGCTGCAGAGACTAATGCCTAAATAAAGCAGTATAGTGTTACGCCTCTATTATATGTTTGTTTGATCAACCCTGATTTTTCGGCGCACACATGATTTATTGATATAGTTTTTTGGAAATATTTCTATCAAATTCTGTCTTTTGGGTTGAATGTTGAAAGCCATTTGCAATTAATAGAACTTATTAGATTAAAAAAATTTCTAAAACTAATGCTGTTTTTGTAGATTGACGTTACATTGCACTTATTAAATATCAAAGGACCATCTTGCGTTTCACTATAATGTTGACTTCCAATAATTAATCTAATGTGGCTTTTACCATTTTTACCCTCGAAATTGGATTGTGAAATCGGTGGATGTAAATTGTAATATAAATTTATAGCCGTTATGTCTGCTAACATCCAATTCTCAATCATACAATCAGGCACACCTATTAGGATGTTGACTCCTTGTAAATCATGTGTTGCTATTGCTTCAAGAAGTGATCTTGCAACAACATCAGAACTGTCTGTACGTTTCTCTTTGTCAAATACAATAATAATAGGGTAATACCTTTTCAATAATCTTATTAATGTTGCGGCGTGCTTAGCAGCAGCATCATAAGTTACATTTTTACCGTTGCAGTTCATGAGTCGTACAGGTTGACCGGGACAAAGATTTTGTACAATCCTTTTCTCCATTTGCCCATCAACAATAAATGCAGGATTATTCATCTATCATACTCCCAGAAATATAATAGAAACCTAATCCAAAGCCTGTTTCTTGGATCTCATACATTATTTCTTCTTGGTTAGAGCATCTATTTGCTCTTGTTTTTCCTTCCATAAAAGACACAATAACAATCTCATTAGGATTTGCACTATTAAGAATCGTCTCGCTGTGTGTGGATAAAAGCATACAATTTTTTTTCCGCTTAGAACTTGCAGCATTTCTCATTAATCTTACAACTTCTGATTGCATATGTGGATGTAGAAAATTTTCGGGCTCTTCAAGAGAGAAAATCGAAGGACTTGTGAGAATCGCCGTTACTAATGAAAGCCATTTGATTGTACCATCTGACATTGAGGATAGAGGCAATACAGTTGAATGATCTTTTTTTTCAATCCATAATTTAACTTTTAGAAGATTGTCGAATCGGTCATTTTCAACATCTATATTACGAATTGCCGAGTTAGCTGTTTCTAAATATTTAAGAATGTTTTCGATTGATGTTTCACGAATATCTAAACGTTGCGAATGCCTTCTAATAATAAATCTGCCAGGGAATAAAATCTCTTCGTCATGTAACTTTTTGTTCTTAATTGCATAAAGCGTTGCAGCCAAACCTGATCCGTCTCTTTGTATTCCAATAGGGCTTGAGCTTTCTTCTGGATGTTTTACCTTTGACGGAATAATGTTAAAAACTTGTCCACCTCGTAAGTCGTTAAAGATATATCTAGTTGCATCTATAAGAAAGGAAAGACTTGAAATAAGTGGCATGTCACTTTCCAAATTATTCTTAAGAAACTCCTCAATCATTTTTGAGTTCTTCAAGAATTCTTTCCTTATAGGAGGAGGAAGAAATGAAGAGTCAATAATGCCTTTTTTGTAATTATCAATATGCAGAGAGTATTCCTTACAATCATTACTAGTTTGACTTACGCAAAAAGCATCGTCAAGTGACTCAGCTATTGGCGGATCGAAGACATTAGAAGGTTTTAGTTTAAACAATTGATTTCGGAATCTAATGGAATCGAAGTTCAATGATGCTTCGATAATGAAGTTATATATGTATTGAATGAATTTCTTGTCCGATTCCGTACATCCAAGTATTTGAACATCTATGTATTTCTGGAATTCTTGTTCGCTTTGTTTGGTAAACACTGAACCAGCGCCACCAATTCGATTAACTGCTTCAGATGGGCCGTAAGTAACCATGTGCGAGAGAAATTCAAAGAATGTAATAATGTTGGTCTTTCCCGAACCATTTGGTCCAACAAGGATATTAAGTCCCGGTAAAAGGTCTAGTGTAAAGTCTGAAAGTGATCTAAATCCATTCACAACGATTTTTGTGATCAAGGTAATCTCCTTTGAAATGTTTTCTATTACACATTTTCATATATACATATGCAATAAACCTAATATAATAAATATAAAAACTATTTTTTTAAAATCACAAGAAAAATAAACTATTATTAAAAAATGCTAACTGTATAATACCCCAAAATAAGGGTAATATGTGGAGATAATCCTCAAGCCGATCCTTCATGATCAGACGAATCGCCTCCCGAAGACTCTGCTTCGTCTCTTCAATGGTTTCTCCCTGTCCGTTGGCACCGGGAACTTCAGGGCATATGGCCCAGTAACCTCCCTCGGGCGCCTTTTCGATGATTGCGGTGTACTCACCTTTCATTCATTCCTCACTCTCTTTATCCCGAAATCTTCGGGCCGTACCACTTGTGTTTCCGATACGCAGGCTGCATTGTATTCGAAGCGTTTCCTTTAAAAAATGTTAATAGTGTCCGGTTAAAATTAGAATAAAAAGCTCGAAAAACCTTGTAAATAGCGCTTTTTACCGGGATGTGGAGTTTTTGGATGTGATTATTTCCCCTTTTCTCCACCCGAACTCACCCCTGACCCCTCTCTTGCCTCAAGAGAGGGGAAGCGCCTGCTAACATTCAGTTTTATAAAGGTGTTATGCGCGGGGTGAGTTTCCATAATAAACAGTGTTAACTATTTATATTTTGCTGTATACAAAGAA
Organism: bacterium; assembly: GCA_021372535.1. Taxonomy (NCBI): domain Bacteria; species bacterium. Next base: position 7,996 of record JAJFUH010000141.1, on the reverse strand, counting down.
TGCTCAATATTTTTACCGGACAGTTCTGAAACAAAAGTATATAAAAATATTGTGGTAATTCACAGGAAAGTCAATACAAATCTCCGGTGATGTGCAGTTCACTTCGACACAACCGGAAGCTCGTCCCAGCGGGTCGTGTAGCGCGGGGAACGGCGCTTGAATTTTGTCTGCCAGTCCTGATTCAACCCCACCGCGGCATATTTCAGCGTACCCGGCCCCATGCGCGTGTTGACACGGTCGAGCGCGTCCATGAGCCGCCGTGCACCGACATGGTCGACCGTGCAAAAAAGATCGGTTTGAATCTCCCCCCGCGGAACAAGACCGGTGAGGATCACACCCGCCTTGTTGAACCGGTATCCCTCGCGGAATATCGCATTCGTGCCGTGGAGGGCGTATCGTATGAGCTCATGGGTGGAGTCGGTGGGCACCGGCAGTTCCACCACCGTGGAGTTGGCGTACTGCGGATCGTCCCTGAAACGGTTCGTCATCATGAACACCATGAGCGCACCGGCGGCAAAACGCTGTTTTCTGAGTTTTTCCGCCGCCCTCGTCGTGTAGGTCGCGATCGCCTCATGCATGGCGGCTCTGGTTTTGACCGGCTGCCCGAACGAGCGCGACACGCACATCTCCTTTTTCTCGGGCGGGCACTGTTCGAGCGAAAGACAGGGCGTACCCCTCAGTTCCTTCACCGTGCGCAGCCCCACGATGCCCATATGCTTCTTCACCCAAACATCCGTCGCGTCACGGAGATCGAGGGCTGTCACAACGCCGTTTCTGATCAGGAATTTGGCATACTGTCTCCCCACTCCCCACACATCTCCCACCCCGGTGAGGGCAAGGGCACGCTCCTGGTGCGGCGATGCGGTGAGATTGACAACACCGCCCGATTTCGGCGATTTTTTGGCGAACCTGTTGGCGATTTTCGCGAGCGTCTTGGTCTCCGCCACGCCGATGGAAACCGGTACACCCGTCCACCGTCTGACCGTGGCGCGAATCGTGCGTGCGTAATCGGTGACCGTGCCCGGATCAAAGCCCGTGAGATTCAGAAACGCCTCATCGATCGAATACACCTCGATCTCGGGGGTAAACTGCGCGAGCGTCTCCATGATCCGGTGCGACATGTCGCCATAGAGCGCATAATTGGACGACAGGGCGTGTACGGTGCCCGATTTGATGAGGTCGCCGATCTTGAAGGCTGCCACACCCGCCGGTATACCGAGCGCCTTGGCCTCGTTCGACCGCGCCACAACACAGCCGTCGTTGTTCGAGAGCACCACGACCGGTCTTCCCTCGAGTTTCGGGTTGAACACCCGCTCGCAGGAAACATAGAAGTTGTTGCAGTCAACGAGCGCAACCATGGGCATACCGGCTTCCTCACACCTTATAATTCATGTATGACCGCGGTCACGACGCCCCATAACTCGCAGTTCATGTCCTCGCTGACAGGGAGCGGCCCGTAGTCGCCGTTGTCCGGCATGAGCATGAGTTTCCCCCCGGATTTCCGCAGCCGTTTCACCGTCAGTTCCCCCTCGACAGCCGCGATTACCACACTGTTGTCGCCGGGCTGCACCGCACGGTCCACGACGAGGATATCGCCGGGGTGAATGCCGGCATCGATCATCGAATCACCGTCCGCCCGCACGAAAAAGGTTGCCGCCGGGTGCTGCACGAGGTAGCTGTTCAGATCCAGTTTTCCCTCGATATAATCGTCCGCAGGCGAGGGGAATCCCGCGGGAACCGCCGCAATGAACAGCGGGCACGGCGCATCGGCCGGCTGCTCGTGGGGGCCTAATATTCCAGTATGAACATCCATAGTCGTTGATCCTGATATGTAAGAGAAGATCGCCGCCATAAGAGTGTAATGATTAACATAGTATAAATAATTATCTGTGTCAAGCGCATATTTTTTACCTGTAATAAATTATTATAAATAGACCATCTATCTTGAATATGCCATCATATAGTATATATTGTTACACAATATGCTATACATATACAGGTCATGGATAAAAATATCATGGAGGAGAAAGAAAATCCCGAAACGTGTCCGGGTTGACGGTCATGACGAACGTATTCCGGTATCTATGCCGACCTGTTCATAAAATTTTGGAACGCGGATTTTAGCGGATTTGGTTTTCGTACCTGACCGAAGTAACACTGTAGGGGTAATTCATGAATTACACCTTATCCGTGTCTCCGTGGTGAAATTATTTATGAATATTTCCAGATAACTCCGTGGTAACAAGTGCCTTATCAGGTGTTCGGAAAAAATGGTGGTTGCCAGTGCATATAATCTCAACTTGACATACAAGCATATATATCGTATACATATTTTATGATAACCATACCCTCCCTTGCCGCACAACCGGCAGGAGTAACCACGGGAGCACGAATCATGAGAAAAATTATGTTATCCTGTCTTGGCCTGATGCTGACCGGTTCGCTGCTTTGGGCTTCGTCCTTTACACCGACGCTCTTGCAGCTTTCCGCGCCCGAAATAGTGTCGTATAAATTCGACGGCAAAACACTCGAGATTCCGGTGACAATTACCGGGACACCCGCATGTGTCCTTTTTCTCGTTTTTACACGTGACAGGGGCAAAACGATCAACAGCATCCAGAACGGCTATCTCGGCTGGCACTATGTCAACCGCATCGATACCTGTATCTATGTCGGCGAGCCCCGTCTGTTCAATCCCGGGAAAAATGTCATAACCTGGCGGGGGAAAGACGCTGACGGCAATGCGGTTTCTCCCGGAACCTATACATACTATCTCTGGGCATACGATGATTTTTCGCCCAAGGTATTGATGACCAGTCAGATCGGGATATGGACCTATATGCGCAATACCATTGTCACCCATGATGAAAAAGGCGATCCGCTGCCCAATCCGGTTATTTACCGGGGCGACAAGGAAAACTACTTTTATGGATTATATAAAGAGCAAAGCTTTTCCAACCAGAAATGGATCGTGGGCGGAGACCCGGACGACCCGAATCTTGTCGAGACCTGCGCCACAATCGGATGGTGCGATAACGGCGGTCTGGCGTTTCAGCCCGACAACCACAACTATTTTTTCAAGTGTTCGCTGGAAAGCACGACGGTAAAAGTTGTCAAAAAATGGAAATGGGTACCGAACTCGAACGCCGAACTTCAGACAGACTGGGGCGACAACGGCACATTCCGGTTTTTTGGCTCATGGCCGAAAGAGTGGCAGATCGATCCCGGCCTGATCAGCGATGGCGGTCAGTACCTTTTTGCGGTCAATGGCGATGTACTGCCTGCGAGCACCACATCAGAGCTTATCTATATTGACATCGCGAACGGTACCGAGAAAACACGGATCAACCTCGCGGACTGGTATGATTTCGTCCGCCAGGACCAGACAGGCGGAAGGGAAGGCAGCGGCCCATCGAGCCTCTGCTTCAAACACGGGATGCTCGTCACGAACGCTCCCTCCACCTGTATGAACCTCATGCTCGACCCTTCCTGGGAAAAAGACATTATCATCTGGGCAAACCAGAACGGGGATTATACCGGTGACAAGAATTTCGAGGAAAATGCCCTCAATCCCTGGATATGCAACGACATTCATGGTGTTCCTCCCTATAAATACAACATCACGCTCGATGACAACCTGTTCGCGCTTTTCCCCGTATTCGACAATCCGAATGAATCGTTCGGCCTCTATGCTCCCGATGGGACCGGACTGGGATATCATTCGTTTGCGGAGGAAACTCCCCTCTCGAAGTGGGGCATGGAAATCATCGATTACGGTTCTGCATATGATGGCATCTATACTACCCACGTTACCGAAAATGCCGCGGGAATATCGGATATTCTCGGATGGTATTTCGTCGCCCACGATTCGATGAGAGGAATCATCAGCCACTTCGATGCGGTCGATGAGAACGAACCTTCCGGTTTTACCGTGTTTCAGAATTCACCGAATCCGTTCAATCCGGCAACAACGATCGGATTTACCATTCCCTCGGCGGGCGATGTTTCTGTCGAGGTATACAATGCCGCTGGACAGAAAGTAGCCGTTCTGGCGCATGAAATCATGAATGCGGGTACCCATACAGTGGACTGGGACGCTTCGGGCTGTTCAGCCGGAGTATACTTTTATACGGTTAAAATCGGACAATACACGAAAACTACAAAGATGACCGTGATGAAGTAATTCCGCGGCGGACATAAAAAAACCGGGCAGTCGCAGATGACCGCCCGGTGAGGGTATTACATTTCCGTTCGCTGAACATCCATCTTCGCCGGATCGCAGGTACCGAGCTGGTAGGTGGTTTCAGCCATTTTAACGTAGGACGGCAGTGCATTGGGGGATGCTTTTTCTACCTTCAGCTTCTCATTGACTATCTGGAGGGCTGTATACTCCACAGCGACCGGGTCGCTGCTCGCGATTATACCACCCCAGTACCAGGGATCGCTCCGGCGATAGGTCCCCCGGAGACCGTCGCACAGTGCCAGTACGGTCTTGTTCTTTATGCTCGGCTGGGAACTGACATTGTTGAGGAAGTCCGTGTTCCCATGGCACCGTGACATCTCGCCGGGAGGCAGCGATCCGATGTGGTTTTTAAGGCAGAGGCTCCCGACGAATTCGCCTCCGAAGGCCTTGAGTGTGGGAACATTGATGAGTTTCGTGCAGGTGTCGGTGATAATACGGGTCAGCCCTTCTTTCGGGTGGAAGCCGCCCCCCTGGTCGGCGCCGAAGCAGCGGACTCCGGTCGTACCTTTGTTCTCACGGTAGCCGGAGCGGGTCAGTTCCCCGGTGTACCGCTCGTAGATGATGATGTTATTGGGCCGTACGACAGCGGAGAGGCTGTCGCAGAGCGCATACACGAGCTCCGGATGTGCATAGAGATTGAATCCCGCCGCATTGCAGTTCACTTTGATTCCCACCACATCATCTTTGGTGACGCCGAGAGCCGCCCATGCTTCCGCGGGTTTCTGTTTACCCGTAAGGGTGAGAAGCGCATTTTCAATCATGAGCGCAGATTGTTTCGGATCGCACTCGTTACGGGCTGTGATGGCTTTTTCATTGTGCACAACCGCGATTTTGACTTTCTCCTGTGCTCCGTACGCTTCGGGTACAGATAACAGGAGGCCCGATGCCATGCCCGCGCCGATAACGCCCGTTGAAGCCGTTTTGAGAAAGTCCCTGCGGTTATTGACATACTGTTTCATACGCTCCCCCTGATGAAAATCCGATGTTCCGACATGCCGTCGGTAAAAGCTATGATCTTTTACGGATAATAATCACGTCTCTATTACATAAAACATGTCAGAGGTAAAACGGTTCCATAAAAATGTACACGGTATCTTTCGTCATTCGATCATATCCGTCGTGTTGAACGTATACGATGTAACAACGCCCTTTGAATCGAATCTGACAACGAGATCGCGTGTCGTCGATGTGCCGAACAGGCGATACTTGTAATACCCGTACGTCCATGTTTTTTTACCGTCCTCGATGCCTGTCCTCCACGGCGGCCCGAAGAGGCTGCCGATATCCTCCCTTGTCGTTTTTCCTATGACGATTTTTGAAACGGCATCGGCGGAAAAATCATGGCCGACTGTCGCACAGCCGTACGCGAAGACAAACAGTACCGCGGTCATGATCGATACCATGCACAGCGTTTTTTTCGAAACTGTCATCACTTCCTCCTTCTTGATACTATTGGATATAAGCTGTTAATGATCAACTCGTAGCACCGTTTTTCACATAGGTTCCTTCGATAACTCGCATCTTGACAAAAAAAACACAATTTAAGAAGAATATTTTACGATTCATTAAATTCATTCAGACTAAGAGCTTATCCGTAGGTCGATCCCCGATAAATCGGGAACAAAAATCGTATAGCAAATGCTGTTATTCGTTTTTGATTGCAGTTCAGTATCGGATAATTTCCCCTCGCATGTATAGAAATCAGGCCGTTTCCGTTTTACGCTGAGTCGGGAGATGCGCCGGTTTGGGCGGAGGGTTCTTTCCCCGGTTTTCCCTCACGGATATTATCGTAGAATCTGGTGGTGGGATAGGCGAAATCGATGTCGTCGCATTTCGCAAAAGCAGCGAGGATATCCTCCCAGATTCCTTCCTGTGTACCACGGCGCATTCTGGGTTCGCAGAGATACCGGATTGTGAGCAGTATTCCGCAGTCTTTCACATTGGTATAGACGATCGGGGTCAACTTGGAATAGTGTATGAAAAAACGCTTGCTCGCTTCCTTGACCTTTTTTTCGGCTTCCGAGGAGAGATGCGCCGAATGTCTGAGTGCGATGCTGAGCAGTATCTCCTTTGCCTTCTCCCAGTTGCTTTCAAAGGTTACAAGCACAGGGATTTCGTTCCAGATAAAATGGAAACCCTTGCTGAAATTTGCGAGGGGCATGGTGAACAGGAAAGAATTCGGTATGCTGATGATTCTCCCGGTGCTCTGGTCGGCATCCACCCAGTTACCGATTTCCATGAGCGTAATGTGAAATATACTCTTGTCGACCACATCACCGGAATATGCGCCTATCTGCACCCGGTCGCCCACTTCGAGCGGCCGCACCCACATGATGAAAAACCACCCGATGACATTCGTGATGACATCCTTCATGGCAATGGCGAGACCGGCTGACAGGAGACCGAGAAAAGTATCGAGTTTCGCCAGTCCGCTGAACCAGATACGCGCGATTAAAAACAGGCCTAAAAAGGTGACGCCGTAGGTTAACCCTTTCTGCCAGATATAGCGGGTGTGGGCGTCGTCGGACTGGCCCATGATGATTCGCACGAGGATTTTACGGATGAGCCACAGGGCAAGAATTATGAATACCGTATAAACGAGATGCCCCATATGGGACTTCATGCCGGCAGATTGCTTCAGCAGTTCACTCAGGCTTTCCATATGTCCTCGATTACATCATGTTCATGTTCGGAGCGGCAATTGTTTTAAAATAGTGTGAAAAGCCCCGCTGTCACCATAAAAATTTTTATGATCCGATATAGAGGGCGGTGAAATATGCCTGAGTTTCATGCGATTATATCGTTGAACAAGTCCAGATAATCAGAAAGAACCCGGGTCATGAGGAACTGCTGCCTGACCGTCTCCTTCCCTTTTTGCCCCATCTCTTTACCGAGCGAGGGATGTTTGAGGAGCTCGACGATTCGTTCGGCAAAACCCGTGTTATCGTCGGGATCGAGAAGGAACCCGTTTTCGCTGTCCTGAATCTGAAGCGGTATCCCGCCGACATTCGATGCCACAACCGCCCGTTCCTTCCAGAGCGCTTCGGTGACAGTGAGACCGAATCCCTCGCGGAGTGATTTCTGGATTACCACTGCGGCGGAACGCTGGAGGACATTGACAAGGATATTGCTCTCGACAGTGATGAGAACGACATCGCCTTTATCGATAAGCGGTTTGGCGCGCTGTTTGACTTTTTCGAAAATTTCCCATCCTTCGGGATCGTCCGTTGCCATATTTCCGCACAGAACAAGCCGGCAGTCCGCTTTTTCCCGGGCGATTTTAAAGACTTCCAGTACACCGAGCGGGTCTTTCCACTTGTCAAACCTCGAAATCTGGGTAATAATCGGCTTATCGGTTTTGACCCCATACTTCTTGAGATACTTCGAAATGACCTGTCCATTGATTTCCTTGTTTTTATGGGTCAGCGGATTGATGGCCGGCTGGATGATCCTGTAATCCACAGGCAGGTCCCTGCTTTCATACTTTTCGCTGGATACAATCACAATGTCGTAGTTAAGTATGAACCGTTTGAGGTATTCCCACAGCTCTTTATCCGGCGATGAAAGGTCTATGTGGCAGCGCCATATCCATGGCTGGCGTTTACGGTAGAATTTTATGAGCGGCAGCGGCTGAGGATCGTGAATCACGACAAAATCATGATTATCGATATGGGTGTATGTCGAAAAAACTTCGCTTGCCTGGACATAGAGACGCTTTTTCATCTCGGAAAAATTGATCTTTTCACCCTGAAG
>JAJFUH010000140.1 GCA_021372535.1 bacterium | reverse complement strand
TGTCCGCCCGGCGCAGACCGTTCGCGGCTTCGTGAAACAGCTCCCCATCCTGTCAAGGATGTCCTTGAGCGGCTCACGGGTGACGTTGCCGAATGAAAGGGGTACGAGATTGCAGGGACACAACTCCCCGCTGCCGTCGATGTAGAGATGGGTCAGACCGGCTCCGCACCCGAAGGCGTCGGGCGATTCGAGATAGAGAAAGCTCGAAAGCACCGGCAGACCGTCATCACATGCGATCTCTTTCTGGTACTCGATGACACGGTTCGTGTCGGCTTTTCTGAGAAGAACATCCTGTCTCCCCGCGAGTTTCCCCGTCGCGCAGGGCTCGAGCAGATGAACCTCACGGGCGCCGGTACCGGCGGCAAACCGCATGAACGACATGAAACGGTCACGGCCGAGAAATTCATGGGTCGCCAGCGAAATGATATAGGGATACAGACCGTTTTTCGAAGCCAGATCGAGCGCCCGGAGCGCCGTCGTGAATGCCCCCTTTACGCCGCGCATACGGTCGTGTTCTTCGGGATTCTCCGAATCGATGCTGACCCCGAGCGCAAAAAGGCCGTTGTCACGGAGCGCGGAGGCCCGTTCTGCCGTAAGTCCCGATCCCGTCGTGTTGAGGTTCAGGCTCGCTCTTTTGTCGAACGCCCCCGCTATCGATTCGAGGTCTTTCCTGAGCAGGGGTTCGCCTCCGGTCAGGGTGACCCTGACGACACCCATGTTCTGGAGGTCGCGGACAAGCTCCTTGATAACCGGCAGGGGAATGTCCTCCTGACTCCGCCCGGCGTTGTAACAGTGCCAGCACCGGTACGAGCACCGGTTGGTCACCGCAAGCGTCACCGAATACAGACGCCGTTCGCTGACATCGCCTATGAGCCCGAATTGCTCGACGAGGTTATCGAAGGCGGGGCTCGGAAATGGCGGGAAATGCGTGTTTACGACATAACGGTCGTTGAACAGCCGTACCTTTTCATAGGCGAGATAATCCTTGAAAAAGCCTGCCACTGCGGGATGGAGCTTTGAAAACGGGGGTTTGTTCGCACTCTTTATAAAAAACTCGTCGCCTTTCATGGGGTTTCTCCATGGTTATATTATGGCATGATTTTTTAATGTGCTCATTTCAGGATATAATATCAGTAATTCGCACATATGAGGTAATCATTCGGAAATGGTCAGTTCCGTTAATGTACGAACATTATTACGCAGGTGCCGGCTCACTGCTTTTTCCGGTATTCCCGCAGGTCAAAACCGTTACAATCCCTTTTGTTTAGTGCTATTAAACGGTCTTACACCGGTAATGTCAAGAATTTACTGTTCACAGCCGTGAAAATCAGTTCCATCAGTCTGCTGGGAAAAATTGAACATCTGCAATAAAAAAGGACGTTAAATGGGCATTTCTGATTCACAGACCGCTTTTCCGCTTGCTTTTATTCCTGCAAATTCATGTATTATAGGGTGTGAACGAACGTAGTAAAGACACTGAGTAATTTCCCATACCTCACAAAGGAGTTCATCCATGAAACGCTCGATGCTGCTGTTGTTTGCCGTGATACTGCCGGTATGTATCATCAGCTCCGTCGTGCTCGGCGCCAAACCGCCGAAAGGCGCGGTCAGCCTCTTCGATGGCAAAACGCTCAACGGCTGGCGCAAACTCACCGAATACAGCGGAGATGACGGCAAGTGGGAAGTCATCGGAGGCATTATTGCCGGCGACCAGTTCCCCGAGGGTAAGGGCGGTCTCCTCGTCACCGAGAAGAAGTACTCGGATTATGAGGTTTATGCCGAGGTCAAGGCCGATTATCCCATCGATTCCGGAATCTTTCTCCGCGTACAGCCCAATGTGCTTTCATACCAGGTGACCATCGATTACCGTCCCAACGGCGAAGTCGGCGCCATCTACTGCCCGGGCGGCGGCGAATTCCTCCTCCACTGTCCCGAAGGGGAGAAAATCTGGAAGAAGGGCGAATACAATCAGGTCCGCACCCGAATCTGGGGCCAGCCCGCCCATATTCAGGCATGGATCAACGACACGCTCGTCGCAGACTACAAGGACACGATGGTTAACGGCAAGTACCGCGTTCCGGAAACCGGGTATCTCGGCATCCAGGTTCATCCGGGCGAGAGCTGGGGCAAGGGCAACAAGGTCTGGTTCCGCAAGATCATGATCAGGGAAGTGAAGAAATAGCCCGTTACGAAACGGCTTCATGCTCCGGTCAATACAATCACGACAGAGAAAAGGCGGCTGAATCATGCCGCCTTTTTCATGTGCCCGTGCACTCTATCCGATAAGCGCGACCCGTTCACATATCACTCGCGCCGCTCATTTTCCGGTATATCCACCACGACGAGGGAGGGATGCCCGAACGGCTGGCCGCGTCCCCGGAACTCGCCGTTCATGTTGAACACGAGAAACGAGCCGTCCATCGAGATATTCACCCCGAAGCAGTTATCCATCCAGTAGCCGTACTTGTCGAGATAGTAATCCTGGAGCCAGCAGATCACCTTTTTCGTTTTGGTTTTCACATCGTACTGCACGATCGGGGCGCCCTCGCCAACGGGGAAATAGTAAACATACCGGCCGGACGGGTCCATGACGACAGCCATGCAGTCCCTGCCTTTGTCCCAGCTTACACCGAGAGGTTCCACAAC
>JAJFUH010000139.1 GCA_021372535.1 bacterium | reverse complement strand
TGCCTTGTGCCTTCTGTTATTTAAGCAGTGTCATCTTGTTTGTCATGGAGAATCCGTCTGCATTTACGGTATAGAAGTATATACCCGCCGAAAAACCGGACGCATTCCAGGTAACCGAATGCCTGCCGGCGCTCATGAACTCATTGGCTATCGTATCGACCCTTTGTCCATTAACATTCAACACCTCGACAGAAACAGTTCCGGCATCGGGTAATGTGAATCCGATCGTGGTCGCGGGATTGAACGGATTGGGAGAATTCTGTGCAACGGTAAATACAGGCGGTGCGGATTCATCGACAGCGACGGGTTTGCTTGAAATGACCCCCTTAAAAGAATCTTGGCCGATCCAGTACCATCCGTTTCTTTCACCCGTACCGCCGACAGGCTGGTCGGTTACAAGCATGCCATCGTACGCGGTTCCTCCTGTAATCACGCTCATATCGTATTTCTGGCTGGCAGTTTCACCCATGAAGGCATGGTATCCGAGTCCCGTGCCATCCGGAGCATACAGACCGAACGATACAGCGCCTATGCCAAACGACGGGAAGAACGAGAAGCCGTTCTTTTCAATCGCGATATTGTACTTGAATGGGCCGACCTGATCGTCAATGCACACCCAGGGTCTTTCCGAATCGATCTCAAAGTTACGGTCGCCGGTGTAATCGCCGTTCTGGTTGAACCATGCAATCGCATCTTCTTCGTTCTCATACTGTACATCGAAGAGCATGTTGATACAGGTCGAATGAGCCCCGATTGCAGCATACCTGCCCCACATGCTCAGCTCGGTCGGTCCGCCTGATCCCTGGCCGCCCTTCTCGGCATCCGCCGGGTCTATCCACCAGTTCGAAAGATCATATCTTTTAATCTCGGTGCCATCATTCACGTCAACATAGATGAGTTCTGATTCCGCGCAATCATCTGAAATGACGCCGGTTGTCACCAGCAGACAAGAACCGCCGTCGCTCACGACACCCGGACCGAATTCCCATGAACTCTGCGACGATACGAAAAATATGAACTTTCCCTCTTCCCCCCAGCTTGTCTGAAGCACGGCATCGCCATTTGGCACCCATTTCCATTTGAATAATTCCTTGAATCCTTTATTGCTGAGACCGCACTTGAAAAAATACGTGTAATCCGACGGTAAAAAAGCGAGCCCGCCCGGATCGCATACTTCATATGATTTACAGGTCTCCATGAGTGTATCGTCCATCGGATCATTACCGACTATCCATTTTTTATTGATATGCTCCCGCGGTATCGTATTTGTCGCGCCTCCTCCGCCCCGGTCGCCGCTTCCTGCCCAGATAACCGGCCTCGCAAGAAGGTTATCCTTTTCATCCCTTGTCATGACCGTGATGCGCCCCCATGGGTCGGGTTTAATCTGCCTTGTTACGGGTGTCTTTAAACCGACATTATCGAATCCCCAGATATAGTATATATTTTCATCCTTTTCAACATATGCGCCATCGGAATCCTTCCCGTCCCACGTGATCACATTGTTGCCGATACTGCATTGCCGGGGAGTACCGGTAAATAAACATGTGTCGATTCTGTTGACATAATGCCATCCCAGATAACCGTTTTGAGTGCTGCCGATTTTTGATGCCTTATCCCTGGTGAATACGAGGAAAATCACATTTGCCGGGTGACCCGATATGGTAAAGGGTATCGCAAGTTCCGACCGGTCATAATCATATTGAACAAAAGAAGGCGCGGATATTCCGAGAACCGTTGGTGAAAAATCTGCAGAAAAAGCCGGGGAAGTAACAAAAGAAAACAACAATGAAATCGAAAGCATTTTCTTCATAATTTCACACGACAGGAAAGAGAAAAATCATAAAAACATTCATAAACCTTCAATATCATAAAACTTGCCATAAGTATTATCACGCTTTTTTAACCCGATCTATTCATAAAATTTTATAGAACGCGGATTTTCGCGGATTTGTGTTTCGTACCCGACCGATGTAACATTGTAGGGGTAATTCATGAATTACCCCTGTTCCGTGTCTTTGTGGTTCAATATTTTCATGAACATTCCGGGTTAATAAAATTATTACACCAATAGTTGTCTCATTTTACCAGAAGAGCCGCTCATCAGGATTCTCGCTCCTTGACCAGTTAAGCCCGAGCGGGTACCGTCTGATTCCGGTGAGATTTTTCACCGGCTCGATTTCGCCATTATCACGTATCCGGTAAATCTCGATTTTTTCCGGGTCGCACTCCCCATAGCCTTTTTCCTTCGCGACACGGGTGTACCATATCTCGCGGGGATCATGACCCATGATGTAGTTCCCGACTGTATCGACCTCGTACGGGGAGCACCCGGCGACAACGATGTTGACAAGATGATCCTCGCCGATATTCCACCACCCGTGCTCGTTGCCATCCATGGCAATGATGCCCTCGATGATGTTGAGCCTTGGCTTCAGAGTCGCCGCATTGTCAAGCCCGCGATGTATCCATGATTCCTGCCGGAACACGCTGCCGACCTGTTTGAGGAATTCCTGACGGGCGGTTTTATCCTTCTCTACTTTCCTGAAGGTCTCGTAGCCGCCGAGCTCGACATATTTTTCATAATCGCCGTACTGATCCTTGTTGGTCTCCCACCGTTTGAATCCCGCCGCACGGTGTTTGACGAACAGTTCCTCGACATTACGGATGGCATCTTTCTGGAAACCGCGCCTGAAATCGATACCCGCCGTTTCCGACTGAAGCTCAAGCTGAATGCCGGGCCAGCAGAATTGTCCGTGCCCACGGACGACGCATCCCTGAAGGTTTTTTACCGTGAGAGTGGTGAGCGCGGTCAGATGGCATTTCATGGTCGATATGTTGATGAGAAAGTTGTCTTTATCGAATATGGGTTTGTAGTAGGGAATCCGGTTCCAGACGGGAGATTTTACCGGATCGCTCCAGTTGATTTCGTTTTTATTGTAATGCTCGAATCGCTCGTATCCCGCTTCGATCATGAGGACGCCGTACGGGTCGAAGGCTTGGTAAACGCCGCCCTGACGGTGATTCACGGCATCGATAGGGCTGTCGCCGCAGGCCACGTTCGGATTGCCGATGTCACGGAGATGCTCGATGACACCCACCACGAAGTCCGGGGATGTGTAGACGCCGTTGGTGCGGTTGAACTTATGCTCGGGTACACCGGTGAAGTTCGGTTTAATGAAGGTGGTGCCGCCCTTTTTCGTTCCCCTGACAAAAAGCTGCCCGGCGATACGTTTTCCTTCATTGCGGAGCTGATCGACCGCCTCGGTGTAATGCCCGGTGGAATCCTTACGGGCGTCCACATGGGTCTCGATCAGGAAGACGGCGCGGGGATTGTTCAGGATTTCCGCCCGTATTACCGGCTCAATATTCTTTTCCTTGCCGAGTTCAAGGTGATAATTCGCTTCCTCGATACCGGTGCCCCTGCTTGTCGGGAACGCATAGGCTCTATCATTGTCGAATAATTCATACATGGTCGAAGCGGCAAGACCGGCGGTACCCACAGTCGATTTTTCAATAAAGTCCCGTCTTTTCATCGTAACTCCTTTTCATCACGATCTATTCATACATGTGATAGAACGCGGATTTTCGCGGATAGAGCGGATTTTCGCGAATTTTTTTATTTTTTTCTGGTTATTCAATGAGTTCACAATCATTAAAGGTTTGGTATGAGTATTGTCATTCCCAAGAACGAAGTGAATTGGGAATCCAGTATTAACATTGCTCTGTAATGAGCAATAGATGATGGATTCCCGTTTTCATGGGAATGACATTTTTTAACGTGTAATACATCTTATTCGTATGGTTTATACACCAATTGTATAATCAGATTATTCTATATACTTTTTTCCCCGGAAGCTGTTTACGAAATACGATTTGAAAGAGTCAAATAAATCGTAAATCCATGTAAGACGACATAAATAATTGCGCATGTTACAAGCGATCAGATCCTGAAACGAGTTCAGGATGACGGTCATGCCGAACTCGTTTCGGCATCTATCTCAAAAAAACAACACAATAAAAATATTTCGTAATGTATAAAATCGTAAATCTAAAATCGTAAATCTAAAATCATATATGATTGTACTTTTTAAACGCAGCCCGGTATCGGATGTTTCATTCTGCTTCATACAGATATATATAATTTATGGTAATTAATGAAAATGGAGCTGTTTTGGCAAATAGTTCTTTAAGGTTATTTTTTACGAAATAGTTCAATCTTAAGCAAAAACTTGAAATCATGATAATTGGCAACTTTACACGTTTTCCCGCCATAACATAGTGTGGTGAGGCGAATGCAGGCAGTTTTTATGGATATTTCGGGATAATAACGAAAGGAAAAATTCGATTTTGAATTGATAGGGGCGTTTTGAAAAATAATGGTGGGCGATACTGGATTCGAACCAGTGACTTCCTCCTTGTAAGGGAGGCACTCTGAACCAACTGAGTCAATCGCCCACGGTCTATTCGGATTTAACCTGTTTTCTGGATTTTTTCTCCGGTTCCTGCACAGCGGAAGCAGCATCGCCCCCGCTCTCTTTCTTACCGATACCGCACAACAGCGCCACAGGCATGGCGACGAGGTATCCGATAACGAGAATGACCGGACCGAGGGTCAGCGATGTAAAACTGTTCGCCCCGCCAATGGAAAGAAAAACATACCCGAGAATTATCACGCCGACAGCGCAATAATAGAGCATGAGATTTTTCCTGAAATCCATTGACGCGGAAGCTTTTTTCTTCATACAATTCATCCTTATCTGACGTGCCTAAAATAGTATAATAGGATAACAGAGTCAAGGAGTTTATGGCTGAAGTCGCTTGACTTTGCTTTCATGAAACATTATTTTGGAAGTTCAAGCCATTATCAGAGTGATAACGATGTTATTCAGATATTTCAACAGGTTGCGGTAGCCGTACACTGTCCGTGCCCGGCTCGCATTCACCAGATTTGGTCGATTCTTTTATATAAACCGGCTCAGGCAGCGGTTGTGTCCAGGAGGAACAGAATGTTTTATAAACCGGAAGGTATAGCCCCTGCAATGCTCACTGCTTTCGACGGGGACGGGTCTATCAACGAAGAGGTTATGGGTGATATAGTCGACTTCTGCATCGCCAGCGGGTGCAAAATGCTTTTTGCCGTGTCGAGTGTCGGAGAATTCGTTCACATGGAGACGGATGAAGCATGCCGTCTCATGACTGTTGTGAAGAAAGCCGCACGGGGCCGTGTTCCGGTGCTTGTCGGAGTCACCGCGAGCCATTTCGAGAAATCCATCGAATTCGCAAAATACGCCCGTGAGATCGGATGCGATGGAATCGTCTGTTCTCCGCCCTATTATTACACGGTCACTCAGGACATTATCGAGCGTCATTACGAGCTGCTTGCGGAGGCGGTTCCCGACATGTCCATTATCATGTATAACATACCGCTGTTCTCGACACCACTTTCCTATGACCTTGTAAAGCGCGTTTCCATGATTCCCAATGTTGTGGCGATGAAAGACTCCTCCGGAAGCATGGTCGACCTCACTCATTTCATGGATAAAATCCGTCTCGTCGGCTCGGATGTCAATGTGCTCGCGGGCCGTGAGGAAATCGTGTTCCCGGCGACCATGATCGGGGGTAAAGGCGCCATGGTCGGCACCGCGAATATCTTCCCCGAGATCATCGTGAAGATATATAACTCGACCCTCGCCGGCGACTACGAAACAGCCCGGAATCTCCAGTTTGCAATCTGTCTGGCCATTCGAACCATGTTCAGCGTCCCCTTCCCAGCCGGATTCAAGGCGGCGATGGAAGTCCGCGGCTTCAATATGGGGCCGCTCAAGGTTGCGCTTACCGAAGCCGACAAGGCAAAAACGGAGGGCTGCAAGAAACGCCTCCACTCAATTCTCTCGGAACTGTGCGAATATGCCGATATCCCGCTTATCCGCGGTCGGGGATAAAATCGCTCATTGAGATAAAACGATGATAATGATAAGGAATTGCCTTGACTTCATAATCGGGGCAGTTCCTTTTTTTTCATTTATCGCCTGCTCCCTTTCCTTCGTTTTTCCAGAAACCACTCGTAGAGCCGTTCGTTTCCGTATACTTTTCTTACAATGTTGTGCCCATCCAGCGGATAGGCGCTGAAAATCACCTCGCCACCGTGCGTGATAACGGCGTTGACCATTTCCTCCGCTTCGCTGATGGGGCAGACAGTATCATTGAGGCCGTGAAAAACCCACGCAGGTACATCCTTCAGGGTCGGCGCCCATGATGTATCGCTGTAGGCGCAGAGCGGCGCGATCGCCGCGAACCGCTCCGGGTGACGGGATGCCAGAAGCCATGCGCCCGTTCCGCCCATGCTGATGCCGGTGACATAGACACGGTCGGGGTCAACCGAATAGCGCCCGGATACCTCGTCGAGCAGGGCGATGAGCGTTTCGGGGTCGGTCCATGTTTTTCCCGTGCGGCACTGGGGCGAAATGACGATAAACGGGAAATCACAGCGTGAATCGAGTATCAGGGGGAGCCCGTATTGTTTGATTGTATCGATGGAACTTCCGCGAAGTGAAGCACCATGGAGATAGATGATGACCGGCCAGCGTCTGTGCGAATCGTACTGCGCCGGGATATAGAGCAGGTAGGTGCCCGAGACCGATGCCGAAGCCTTTCCCCTGAATTTGCACGGCTGCTGGCATGAACCCGGAATTTTCGACACCGATGGCGCGCATGAACCGAAAAGAAGGGAAAACACAAGGAGAACGGATAACGCCCGAAGGCACGCTTTTATTGACTGCATATCTCTACCTTTTAGCCCGGATTATTCATGAAAAAAAATTTAACCACGAAGACACAAAATTTTCCGGTTATTCAGTTTGATAAGCATAAAAACTTATAAATAAGAATCTATAATTTTTCCCGATAGTATGTGATCCCCCCTGCCTGCGGCATCCCCCCTTGTTAAGGCGGGAGCGGCTTGGGGGGCACTTTCATCCTCCTTTGTTTTATAAGGGGGATACGGCGAAGCCGAGGGGATTAATGATATTAGCTGACTTAACTGGATAACCGGATAAAATTATAGAACATAATATATATACAATCTTTAGCAACTATTAAACGTTAACATCCAGAAGATATAAATAAAATCCGCGAAAATCCGTCTGATCCGCAAAAATCCGCGTTCTATTTTATTATATGAATAAGTCGGGTGAAGTCCGGAGTTGCCAGTGTTCACAGGTATCCGGAAATGGCGCGATTCAGTATTTCAGCGTCGAAACAATCGAGGTATCGATATAAAGTTCCCCGGCGTTTGCTGTCGGGGCGCTCCGGTCACGGACACGGACATCGAGCCTGAAGGCGTCATATCCCATCTGACGGGCGTACGATCGGGCGTTGTCCCTCGAAAGCCGGAGTCCTTCGGTTTTAGCCTCGTCGAGCGTACGGAAGGTAAATTTCCCTTCGGGTGCATAGAGCAGGAACCGTCCCCTGCCATCCGGCATGATGCTCATGTCGATATGCATCCCTCCCGCGCCGGAAGCGGCGCCGACAGCATTGGCGACCTCTCCCCATTTCGGGAAGATTTTCCGTCCGGCGTCAAGGAACCGTTTCATACCCTCGAGCAGGTGCCGGGTCGGAGCGCCGATGCCGACAAGCGCAGGTTTCAGGCGGTAGGCAACCTCAACCGGGCCATCGGCGCCGAAGGTATCATGACAGTAGCGGCATCCGGGGAACGACAGGTCGCCGTTGCCGGAAAGCGCCTCGGTGATCATCGCGGAGGAGGCCATCCTCAGTATTTCGGCCTGGGTACGTGAAATAAACTCCTCAACCGCAAGACCTGTCCGCTCCGAATACAGATCGAGCATGCAGGCAGCCGCTTTTCTGTCGCCTATCGTTACCTGGCCTCCGAATGTCAGAATATCGGTCGGTGTAAGGCCTGACGCAATGATTACGCCCGTCTTTTCCAGGTGTTCGACTCCGAGCAGTGAATAGTACGGATATCCGAGACGGTGCGCAAGATCGACCTCCGACAGGGGGCCGTCAGCGAGCAGTTCAAGGATAAAGCGTTCACGTTCGCTCAGAAATGAAAGAGAGCCGGGATTCCGCCGGATCATATAGAACGTTCCCGGCTGGACGAGACTGTAATCCGAGCCGGAATATCCCCTGAGCGATTCGAGCCGGTCGAGAATCTGGCCGTATTCCGAAGCGAGTACGCCGATGGGCAGAATACGCCGCGGGCCGACGATGACCCGTCCCCGTTCCCAGGCGATCCTGCTGTCGCCACCCAGACCGAGCGTCCGTATGTCGGTTGCATGGATCGAGGTCTTATACCGTCCCACAATGGTTCCACGGCCGGTTCGGCGGGCGCTTCCGCCTTCGATGACCGCGATATCGGTTGTCGTGCCGCCCATGTCGATGAGGACACAGGAATCGGTATCGGTTAGGAAACGCACCCCTTCCACCGATGCAGCGGGACCAGACATCACCATGCGGACGGGTCTTCTTTTCGCCTCGGCGGTATTCATGAGCGACCCCTCGGTTGTGACGAGCCGTACATCAGTCGGCAGGCCGAGTTCATCAACCACCCGTTCGATTGAATCGACAAGCTGTTCTATGACCGGGAGCAGACGGGCATTCAGGAGCGCGGTCATGGCCCGGCGCACCGAATCGATATCGTCCGTAAGATCATGCCCCGACACGACGGGTAATCCGAAGGTATCCGCGAGAACCGACTCCGCCCGTATTTCATGGTCGGGATTTCTCGTTCCCATGTATGACGATACCGCAAGGGCTTCCATGCCTCTCCGCACCATGGCGCGGGCGGCTTCGACAAGGGCCTGCTCGTCGAGCGGCTCGATCTCCGCGCCGTATATATCGTGACGTCCCTGGACAACGGTCTTGAGATCGCCCGCCCCGATGGCGACCCGGGCGGCGACATCCTCCTCATAGCCGATCAGGATGATGCCGGTGCGTCCTCCGCGCTCCTCGACAATGGCGTTGGTCGCGAGGGTGGTCGAGATAGCGAGACGGCCGGCGGATTTCAGAAGCTTTTTCGGCAGCTTGAGCAGGGCCTGCCGCACACCCTCAGCCAGATCGAAGTATGTCGTAGGCGCCTTTGCGGCGGCGAGTACTCTATGGCGCTTGAGAGACACCACCACGGCGTCGGTGTATGTGCCGCCGGCATCGATGCCGATCACCATATCCTTTTCATCCGGGAGCTTATACGGTTCGCCGGGAGATACCTCACGGTAACGGTTATGCTTAAATGCAAAGGATTTTATATAGTCATCGCCGAACATTATCGATTCGGTTTCCGCTCCACGGGCGGTTATGACATCGTCAATACCGCCAATCGCAAGAACCTGCCCCGGTTCGAGAACGAGAAACCTTTCCGGGTCCCAGCTCCCCGATATGAGATCACGGATCAGGCTGAGATCGCCGGTTACCTCTTCGAAGCGCCAGTTCCGTGCGAGACAGAAGGCGGCAGCCTTTTTTCTGAGAGCATCGCCGCCCGGAAGGCCGCTTTCTACAAAAGCGCCCCGTGAATAGTTCTTGATCCATGCCTGTTCCTGGTGCTCGATGACAAACCGTGCGGATTCCTCGTCGCCAAAACGGTCCATGTACTGTTCGAAATTCTCTTCGTACAGCTGGTAAATTCCGGCATATTTCTCCGACATACCCGGCTGCACCTTGCCGCTCACAAAACCGGGTGTGAACCAGTATGTTCCCGGCGCTCTCGAAAACTCATCGAGATAACGATCCTTTGAACCGAGAAAGAGCGTTATGCAGTCATGAGCGCGGGGTACAACAATCCTGTAACGATCGCTCGTGACACCCACCGTGCCGCGTGAACAGATGCCGTAACCGAGGAGTATCGCATCGAGCTGTTCGTTCCGGGCCTCTGAAGATGCAATTTCTTCCCTCACAAGTGAATTGAGCCGCTCCGGCTCCCTGTGAAGTCCCTGTTCGAGCCATACCTCGATGAGTTCCACATCGCCGGGTATCGCCGAACGGAGCGAATCGAGCTCTTTACGGAGCACACCGCATGCTATGAATTTAAACCGTCGTATGGCACACCTCGTTTGATATACACAGGCAAGTCAGTTACCCGCGCGCTAAATTTTTTACTTCTCATTCAATTCGTTGAATTTTACAAGAACCGGTCATCCTTTGGTGCCGAGTTCCATAAACAGGAGGAGATTCCGCTTCGCCGAGTCGGTAAGCGGTTCATAAAACGGGGTCGCCGACTGGGACAGAATGAAGGGAGCGCCGGTATCGCGGGCGTTATCGAGGCAGCGTTTTACAGCCGAGCGGACGTCCTCCGGACCACCGGTATTGAAAATCACATCGTCGATACCGCCGAAAACGACTCCCCTGCCGCTTGTACAGGCAAGCGCTTCCGCGATGGTGACATTTCCGCGGGGCTCCGGTTCGAACGGCTCGATAAAAGTATATCCCATCTCCCAGATATCATTCATGATGTCACGGACGGGACCATGACAGTGGAACGCCACGGGAACATCATAACGGCGGGAGATTTCGGACACCTCACGGTAAAAGTCACCCTCGAACCGGAGGAAATCATCACGGCTCATGAAGGGCGGAACGGCCATTTCGGCGCCGACGAGACGAAGAATGAACGGGCATCCCGCATCCCGGCAGAGTGTCTCAATTCCATCGAGAATCCGTACACCCGTGAGCGTAATAAGCCGGACGATACGGTCGGTGTCGGTTCGGGTTTTGATAAAAAACGTGTCGGTGTGAAACATCTCGGATACCATGTAGAAAGGATCGAAAACCTCCACGTACGGCAGGCCATGCTCACCGACCTGGCGCTCCTTTTGCCTGACAGCATCGATATCCGGGCGAGCGGAGGTAAAACCGGTCAGACTCAGGAAATACTCGAAATCGCGTTCGTCCTCTATCCACCGTTTCCGGGCTTTCCATGAGGAATCTCCCGGAGTCTGAACCTCCTCCATCATGAGCGTACGGTCGGCGCCGATCAACCGGTATCGGTGGACAGTCGTACCATCCGGCTCACGTTCGATATCGGTCACAATTTCAACAGCGCCCCTGCCAGCTGCGAGAGGCTGGCTGAGCGGATACACTTTCGGCAACAGGGTACAGTTGGCAAGAGCATAATCGCAGACCTCACGGTAACTTTCTCGGTCGCCGTGCCAGCCGAATGGATCGAGCCCGAACGGTACGACCACCGGAGGCCAGGAGACTCTCTTCTCCATGAGGTCATAAAGCGCCTGTCTACCCTGTCCCATCGTTTATTCTCCTCCTCTATCTGACATATCTTCAGCTGCATTCACGAGAACCAACAACCGATTACTCCCCGGAAAGCGCTGCCTGACGGGTGTTATTCTCTGAAAACAATCCGCGCAAACCGCGAGGGTTTGTGAAAAGTATCCGTTCCCGTCGGCGAATATGACGAGTATTCACGGTTTCCGGTGAGTTCCACACGGAAAAAATTTGCGCTCCACACATCTCCCGGTAAAGGCGGGGTGCGACGAGCGGTATACAGTTCCCCCCAGGGCACCGCCATCTCGACCGTCCAGAAACGGTCATCAGTCCCGGGCGCCGCGCCGCCGCCATATACGACAACAGACGTCCTGAGGTGTTCACAGTTCCAGCATCCGAGTATTTTTGTCTCCGCGCCATCGTCACGGCTGAGAACGAACGCGTCGCTCACCGCGCCGGTGGGAGCGATATCGAAGACCACAGAGGTGATCGAATCGCTGTCCGCATCGATGCAGGCCGATACATACTCCTCATCGGAAACAGGGCCGTCACGGCCGGTAACGGTGCTTGCGGCATCGGAATCGCGACACTCGAATCCGATATAGAGGCAGGTGCTGTCATAAACAATCCGTACGGCGGTCATTTTCCCCGGTTCTTCGCCTGTCACATTCAGTTTGAACGCACCGACCTCGGCGTTC
>JAJFUH010000138.1 GCA_021372535.1 bacterium | reverse complement strand
CTTGTGGCAAGAGAGGGGGCAGGGGGTGAGTTAGGGTGGAGAAAAGGGGTAACAATCAAATCTAAAACAATCCATATGCCGGTAAATGCCCTGTTTACAGGATATTTCGAACTTTTATAACAATTTTAACCGGACACTATTGATTACTGCTGATACATAATCATGGGTTATACTGTTCCCAATATAACGATTCCGATATTTTATTGATAACAAAGCTTTTTAATTCTTTAGAGCCATCCGAATAATGAGTACCTGAAGGTAAAAATCGAAATAACAGATAATTACACAGTTAATACAGGCAATACCGAAAAAGATACTTTTTCCAAAAAATCACTTGAAAATGTCTGTCTGTCAAGGCTTCGCCGCAGGCGAACTTGTCTTTGCCTTGACAGCCACGGAGCAACACATTTCTTAAACGGGGGATTGAGAATCTTTACCTCTCAAACCCTATTATGAGGGCATTTATAGCAATTCATTATGTCGAGGTACACATTAATCTGATGAACCTGTTTTTTATTGTAGGGGCAACCCCCCGTGGTTGCCCACTGTAGAAAAAATCCGCCAAATCCGCGCAAATCCGCGTTCTATTATTTCATGAAAAGATCGGTTTATGAATACTTCTCGAAAAAGTCGGATACTTTTTCCTTTCGCTCGATCATTCTGTTCAGAATTTGTATCGAAAACATATCGCCCCGCGGGTTATGTAACGTGCAATGGTACGGCCATTTAACCGGATCGGTCACATATGAATAGGTGAATGCCTTGTCGAACCAGTCCGCGGCCCACTGCGCATCGGGGTCGTGCTCGAGTGCGAGGAGGCAGAAAACGAACACCTCCTTGTTGACATAATCCGAATGTATCCCGTTGGTATCCTCGTATTTGGGAAGAACCGGCGGCTCGGCAAAAGGATCGCTCTGGTCGGGACGGTAGATGGCCATGAGTCCCTGTTTGCCGTCTCGTTCCGCCCAGCATTTTTCCATGAGAAGTTTCCCGGCATGTTCGCTTTTTCTGAACATTTCCACATTTTCCTCTCGAAGCGACTCATCCATGCACATCCATGATGCCTGCATCGAATGGAAACTGGTACAGACCCGTGCGAAGTTTTCATGTATGTAGGATTTCGGGTGCGGTTTCATGGTGCGGAGGGATATCGATTCAAAGAATATTCCCAGTTCGGGATCGAAATGATGCTCCAGCAAAAGTCTCATCACGAACTGAGCGATTTTTTCGACTCCCGGGTCGTCGATGTATTTCAACAGAGGAGTAAGGGCGCTCAGATAGTGTACCCAGTTACCCATCAGGGATACTCCGGGTTCGAACCAGCCCTGATGCTCCGGGCTCTGAAAACTCGGGTCGAGCATGACCTTGATAAGACGGTTCGCGGTCTTTACTGCAAGCTCCCGCGCTTCCTCTATGCCGGTTGCATGATAGTATTCGACAAGTCCCATGAGCATATCGATGGAAGCATCGGTATCATGCAGCATGCTGATATCTTTTCCCTCACGGCTCAGGACATCCGCCCAGCCATACCCTTCAGGACCGAAATCCTGGGCGTATTTTGTCAGAAAATCGTAACCGCATTTTGCCGCTCTCAAATGGAATTCGTCATGCCCGAAATAGTTATAAAAATAGGAATACAGCCATAGAATCCGTCCCTGGTAATAAAGCCATTTTGCATCTTTCGGAGTCGGGTGACGTGTCGGATTACCCGCGAAATAGCCTCCGTATTTCCAGTCTACGACAGGTTCTTCCTGTTCGTTCCAGTAGGTCATTATCTTTTCTTTGTATTCTTTTTCGAATACCGCGCGAATTTCGGCAAGAGACCATTTCCCGATTTTTGTGACAGCCCTTTTCCCCGATGGCAATACGCCGAAGGTTTCGTTTTTATTGTTTTCGCCCATTGCCAGGAGCGATGATGCCGCAGAAAGACTCAACAGTTGCATGGTTGCATGAGAAATGAAATTTCTCCTTTTCATGGAGGATTACCTCTTTAAGGTCAATACGGTTCACTTAAAAGCGTTGTGATATACACAATTTATTTGGATATAAGTTGTCAAGGGTCGTCACGAAGTTCCGATCCCCGAATAATTTTGGGGACATGTTTACACGCTGACGTCCACCCAAATATCCACGATGAAATGCATTGTAATGCATTGATTATATACAGCATAACACCCTTTGGAGCTTCTGATGTATCAACCCCATTGAAAAGCCCCGCGGTCACAACCGGTTTTCGG
>JAJFUH010000137.1 GCA_021372535.1 bacterium | reverse complement strand
CTTGTGGCAAGAGAGGGGGCAGGGGGTGAGTTAGGGTGGAGAAAAGGGGTAACAATCAAATCTAAAACAATCCATATGCCGGTAAATGCCCTGTTTACAGGATATTTCGAACTTTTATAACAATTTTAACCGGACACTATTTACCGGAAGTAAAAAAAACATGGATTCCCGCTTTCGCGGGAATGACGGCTTGGTGCGCAGTTACACAGATTGTATCGAATCACCTTTATAGGGCTCGATTTCCGAAATATATTTCACTGTTTAATCGCCGGAGCAATAATAACAAAGACACAAAGAGATATAACAGGAATACACACGATGAAACCATACCGGTATTCGTGCATTGCAGGGCTCCCGATCCCCCTGTCCTTCGGACATCCCCCTTATCAAGGGGGAGCTTAACTGATTGCGTCTCAACGGAATATACCCCCTTCGGCAAGGGGGTCGCCACCAAAGTCGGCGGGGGGATTTATCTGTAAAGCCTCTATATGTAAACGGCCATTTCAGGAAAACAGAAGTCATTTTCATATTTTTCAGAGATTCCCTAAAACAAATCCGCGCAAATCCGGGTTCTATTAACCGGATCATGCTATTACCCGGAGAACCGGATTGTGTATCAGACCTGTTTCTCCTTCGTTTTCAGCTTATAGATTTCATCCCGAACAGCTGTTAATGACATTCCGCTGAAACTGAGGGCGCCAAAGCCGAAAATCCACAGGGGAATAGTCAACAGTAGAAATACTATCAATGAAAATCCCGCAGCCGTCGTTTTATCCACGCCGAAAAAGGTAAGCCCGAGAACACAGAAAAACTGGTACGATCCCACGTTTGACGGAGTATTGGGAAGCGCAGTTCCGATGTATACGATAAGAAAAACTGCCGACCCGATCAGAAACGAAAGCTCCAGGCCGTACGCAAGCATGATAAACCAGAAAGCAGCGAGCTGCAGAGAGAGGTAAAAAAATGAAACGAAAAAAGCCAGATAGAAGGAGCGCGATGTCCCGATGCCGCGAATACCATCGGTAAGACGGCGCAAAAGGGACAGTATTCTTCCGAAAAATTTCGGCTTCAGGTCTACAGGCGGTATTATATCAAAGGAACCCGTTTTTTTACAAAATACGATATAGATAAAAAGCCCGGTTGCGCCGAGGACGATTAAACCAAGAATATCACCAATCTCGATAATATCATGGGGCAGGGGAACAAGCATGGCTATGAGGCCTGTTACAATGGCGACCCAGATGCTGTCGAACAACCGTTCGACAACAATGGAGGGAACGACAGAGAAGAAATTGACGGAAGCCCATCGGGCAACCATATAAACCCTGACCAGTTCACCGAGACGCATGGGTATGATTTCATTGATAAAGAGACCGATATAAACAGCCTGCGTTGTTCTGACCACGGAAATATTTTTTACCGGACGCAGGAGATATTTCCACCGTAATCCCTGACAGACATAACTCAGAAGATCGATGAAAATAGCCAGAGCCACCCAGCCCCAGGAAATCGAAGCCATGTTTTGCCAGAGTGCTTTATAGTCGATATCGTGGAAAACCCATATGAGGCATACAGCAGCAAAAAGATATCCTAAGAGCTGTTTGGTTTTATCTGCGGCTGTTTTTTTCAACGGTAATGATGTTTCGTCTGCAGGGATGGTTTCTCTATCCATTTCGGACCTGTAAATTTACGTTTCTTTCAATTCCGATACTTTCCCTATGGCAAGAGCGAGCCGCGGCAGGTCGAGCGTATTTTTATAAATCAGATACCGGGGTTCCCATGAAGTGGCGTATTTCGCTTTGTATTGTTTCAAGCCCCGGAAGCTGAAAAGGAAATTCAGGTTCTGGAAAAAGAAGTGAATGGAGCGCTCCTCAAGGGATGCATCCTCATTTTCCTGAAAACCGGACATCGGGGCCATACCGAGATTGAACCGTTCGGCTCCCTTTTCCCTGAGATAGCCGAAATAGCTGACGAAGATAAAATCCATGATTCCATTGGGGGCATCTATCCGGTGCCTCATGAGATCGGCTGTCACCTCACCCTTTCGGTACGACGGGATGATATTTATGTATCCCAGCAGTTTCCCGTCCCTGTCAGCTGCCGCAAAAACCGGAGTAGACTGGACATAATATTGTTCGAATTTACCGAGTGTAAAACCCCGTTCGCGGCGCCCCGGGATTTTCAGCCAATCGTCAGAAATATCTTTCAATTCTGCGAGAATAATTTTAGGAATGGGAGGATCATAGTGGACAGTATGAATTCCGCTTTCTTCCAGTTGATTGAGTTTCTGCCTGATTTTCTTTTTTTCACGGCCTTCGAGAGTGAACTGATTGAGGTCAATGATTGCATCATCTCCGATTTTCAGATTTCTGAATCCAAGGCGGTTGTAGACAGGCAGGAAATCGGGAATCGTCTGGTGAAATCCGATACCCCAGCCGTTTTCCTGACAGAATTCGGCGAAATCGCGGATAATCCCCTCTATTTCATCTTCCGGGCCGACCGGGTCACCTAAAGCAAGCGCATAGTTCCCTCCGACGCGGTATGCGATGAAGGTTTGCTGCGTCTGAGAAAAAAAGAACGATTTATCCGGCCAGAATTTATAATAATCGAGCGATGAACGCCCGTGATTCGTCACAATTTGCCGTGCGAGCTCGCGTTCTCCCGGGAGTATCCTGAAAATATAAATTACCGGCCTGAACAGTGTGAACAGTGAATATACCAGGGCTGTGACGGTAACCAGGTACAGCGAATCGAGAAACCACTGTGCATGATGTGTGTGCGGGACTATACCCGGGTCACCCTGGAGTGAAAAGAACAGGAGCGTTTCGCGAATGGAATTGGATATGGTGAAATTGATTCCGAACTGTGAACGGTCGAGAAACCAGAAACCGGTAATTCCATAAGCCAGCGCAATCAGCAGGGAAATGCTTACACGGATAACTCCGGTCTGGATATCGGGAGTGCTGCTTTTTACGGTAAATTCTTTTCTCGAAAGGAACAGCATCACGGCCAGAAAGAGCGAAAAAAGCGCCTCTTCATAATCGAGGGATTTTGACATATGAAACACTATCGATAAAATCGCCAGTGTCAGAACACCTTTGAATGCCCGTTTTTTGCGATTATAGATGTTGATGGAGGAAATAACGAGAGCAAAACCTATGAGAACGGTAAGAAACCGTGAGAGATTGAGGAATTCGAGAGGAAAAACATTCCGGAGGAGCGCCATACGTTCGGGCAGCCCCGGGCCGATGACCGAATTAAGATTGACCAGTCCGCTGCCGAGGGTTATCAATGCGGCAACCTTGACGGCAATTGACCGGGGGATGATGATGAGGAGACGACGGTTGAGGGATTTCAATTCATCCATGGTTGTATATACCAGTCGTGGTGTATTTCCCGATTATTTCTTGATTGCAAACCGTTTTGATTGGCCCGGATATCATGGTGTCAGCGGGCTTTTACCCATATCTTTCGATGTTGCGAGCGCGATAACCCTTCCCTCGGTGCCGACCGCGCAGTAAAAGTGATACACAACGCCATCATGTTTGATAACCCATGGTTTATGGGCATACTGTTCGTCCCATTGTTCTGTTGGCGCTACGAGGTCCGGACCGGTCCATTTTGTCCAGTGCACAAGGTCGTTCGAGCAGGCAAACGTGTCGAATGCCTTTGGCCGCCAGAAAGCGCCGAAATAGAACATGACCCAGACATCCCCGATACGGGTGATCTGCGGATCGCCCGAAATCCCTGCGCCATTGTCGATGACCGGCTCGGCGCCGTACCGTCTCCAGTGAACCATGTCATCGGAGACTGCCATGCCGATACGCTCCGCATCACGCGCCTTGCCGTTGTAGTACATCACGAAGGGAGAACCGAGCGTTTTTCCGCTGTCCCTGATAACGGTGCTTTTATAGAGCGTGATGGTTTCCCACCAGCGGGTGCCGCTCTGGCCGGGGTGCAGAACGGGATTTTCGGCCAGACGGTGCCATGCTGCCGCCTCGGCCGGTTTCCGTGTCCACGCCAGACCGATTGCGAGCGGGTCGGTTTCATACCCCTTCAACGCACCGCCAAGATAGGAGAGCCAGAATTTACCATCGTATCGTGTCAATTCGTACGATCCTCCCCATGTGTAGTCCTGGAGGGCGACATATCCGGCAGCCTGCATATCGTCCCATCCGCCGCTGCCCTGGCTCAGAATTGTTCCGAGAACTCTCCACGAAAGGAGATCGTCGCTTTCCGCGAGCATGGTTTCATACCCCGTGCTGTTGAACACGATATACATCATATACCATTTCCCCGAGTGCCGGAACACGCTCGGGCAGTCGATTTTCGTACCGTCCGCGCCCTTGAGAACGATGCCGTATTTGTATGGGGTTTTCACCTCCCCGTAAATGCGGGCCATGGTCTCAGGCGGGACGATCTTTACGGATGACTCGCGGGTTTCTCCCATGGCTTCCGGTATAAAAAGAACGCCCAGAAAAAGGAGGGTAAAAAATATTCGTATCCATCCCCGAACTGTCATCAGACTGTCCCGTATGAGGGCGGTGAAAAAATATCTTTTTTCACGCGCCCGATGACGAAATATATTGTCTGTTCGCTGTCAAGGGCATGTAAATCGGCACTTTGTGCCGACCCTTGACAGCTTATATCCACACGTGCGGTGTTTTTCACCGGACTTTTAATGAATTATACAATCCGGTTTTCCAGTTAAATCAGCTAACATGATTGATCCCCCTCGGCTTCGCCGTGTCCCCCTTATAAAAGAAAGGGGGATGAAAGTGCCCCAGAAGCCGTTCCCCCCTTAAAAAGATGCCGCAGGAAGGGGGGATTACATACTATCAGAAGAAATTTTCAATTCTGATTAAAAAGGTTTTCTATGCTTATCAAACTGGATAACCGAATTATACAATTTTACATCATACGATATGAGAACTGCGAACCCTGTATTGGTTCACCGTGTTCTACTTTTTATTCTTCATCTGATACCGTACCAGCCAACGCCGTATGGATTCCGAATAGGGGAGAGCATCATCCCCGCCGAGCGAATCGAGGCTCACCGCTCGCCCGGTGAGACGGGAAACGTTCGTGGCAACAAGCGCCCGGTGTTCCTCGAGAATCGCCTCGTACGGACGCGGAACAGTCCGGAATGCATAGAAATCGTGAAGCGCTGTGAACATATAATCGAACAGGTTGCCTCCCGCCGAGAATACTTTATTCTCTCCGGCCGCGTACACATCGATATGGTATCCCCCGGGATGGGCGCCGAGATGATTCATTCCCACTATAGGCGGCTGACCCTCACGCGGTTTGTAGGTCAGAACGCAGAGCGAAGTGCCGAGGGGTTTCTTCTCGT
>JAJFUH010000136.1 GCA_021372535.1 bacterium | reverse complement strand
GTGCTCTTCCGATCTTACTGTAAAAGGGCAGAACATTTTTTCATACATGATAACGGAAGAGATCCCCGTTGTTATGGAAAAGTTTTCCCAACTGACCCCAGATCAGCCAACTATATCATTTGAACTTAGAATAAAGGATAGCCAGGGAATATTTTTCTGGTACCAGTGGAATACGCGGGGGATCTATGATGATGCGGGTGTCCTGGTTGAATACCAGTCTGTTGGACGCGATATCACAACCGAGCGGCAACAGGCAATAAAAATTCGTGAGAGTGAAGAACGTTTCAGGATGATTACCGATCTCTCCCCTTTTCCCATTTCCATCATCGATAATCAAGGCAACTTCCTTTATATCAATAATAATTTTACGCAACTCTTCGGGTATATACTCGAAGATATCCCTACTGAAAAAGATTGGTTTTCAATGGCGTTTCCCGATATTTCTGAGCGTAGGGAGATAATGCATATATGGAAAAATGATATTGCCCATTCAATAACCGGTGAGCTCAGACCCCCTGTGTTTCCCGTTACGTGCAAAGACGGAGCCATTTGCCAAATCATGATTTTCCGGGCCACTCTTCAGAGTGGTGAGCGGTTTATAGTATATGAAGATCTTTCGACGAAAAAAGAATCAGAGCGGCTCCATTCTGTCCTTGCATCAATTGTGAATTCTTCAACCGACGCCATCATGTTATATCGGAATCTCAATGATTCGACCCCCCATCAAAGTGATGAAAGATAAATCGTTGACATGTCATAATTATCAGGAAATTTCAGACAAAACCCAACCGCCCAATATGGATCTCTTGGAGTCCCAAACAAAATCTACGTGATTATAGCGGTATCAACCGAAAACAAAAAAAATTAGATGTTTTGACGGACTTTGTGTAAAAGTATGGTATCTCATATATGTTTTGAGGTATGAAATTAGGCTCTCATAACTGAAATTCTCTCTAATGCTTCTTCTGCAGCGATCCTGACGTAAGCGTTGTCGTTTTTCAGGACAGATTCAAGTGGTGACACTGCCTTTGAATCACCAATCTTGCCAAGTGCTGCAGCGGCAGCAAAGCGGACGTCCTGGTCAGGATCCTTGAGAAGTGTGATTAACGGGGTCACCGACTGGGCGGCACCGATGTTCGCAAGTGCATCTGCCGCAAGATACCTTACCCAGCGGTCCTCGTCCTTCAGCGCCGGGATCAGGTAATCAGCTGCCGGCTTCCCGAATCTCTCAAGTTCAATAACTGCTTTCCAGCGTTCGATATTCTCTTTGTTTGCAAGTGATGCTGCTGTATTCTTCATTGTATAACACCATCCCCCCATAATCAGGGTTGTAGAGTAATCAATATGGGTATATTATCATTATTTGCCAGAAATTACTGCACGGCAATAGCGATTGGCAAAAATGGAACCTGTTGTTTATGTAAAAATAGAATTTGCAGGAATTAATCGTTTTTAAGGATGAAAGGTCTGCGATGAGTTGCTTCTTTTGTGGATACTACCTCATCTTTTACCCTACCAAACTGATGGTACCCTTCAGTCCCGACCATGTCCTCACATTGCTAAATTTTCTAAAAAAGAAAGGTTTTGGGGCTCCGATGGGGGTTGCATAT